>JANLUJ010000989.1:0-4470 GCA_031363425.1 Pirellula sp. | reverse complement strand
GAGGGGTTCAACAACAAAGCGAAATTGACCATGAGAAAAGCGTATGGGTTCAAAGACTCCGAAACCATCACAACCGCACTATATCATCAACTTGGCAACCTTCCTGAGCCAAAAAGAACCCACAGATTCTGCGGATGAGGCAAGAATATAAGGTTTAATCGCTTCTTTAGAGTTTCAGCCGTGACATGGCGAATGGGTATTTTGAAGTGAGTCTCAAGCCATCACAAACACCTTTGACCTTATCGATGATGATTCTCATCTGGGGAGCGGCGGTGGGTTTGAGCATTTCGCTCTTGATAGGGTATAGCGCGACGCCTGGTAGTGATTCTCGATCTCCATTGACTTGGCCTGGCGATGTCGACTACTTCGGCTTAGAGAGCACCGCGAGGTTGCTCGTATTCGTTCATCCAAAGTGCGCATGCACGTTTGCATCGCTTTCTGAGTTCGAAAGGTTGGCAGTCGAGGTTGACGAACCATTTCAAATGGTGTTCTTGGTTGATTGTCCAAAGTCCAATCTTTCAACATGGGAACAATCAAGCGTTGTCAAACGTTGTCAGTCAATTCTTAGTGCGCGTGTTGTCATCGACATCGATGGCAATTTGGCAAAAAAATTCAACGCAACGACGAGCGGTTACTGCCTATTGTATTCCGGGGGACGACTCGCATTCCAAGGGGGAATAACTTCCGAGCGCGGACATGAAGGCGAAAGCCTAGGCCGTGGCGCCCTCCGAGAGATCCTGCGCGGTCGCTCAACAACGGTTAGGCAAACGCCTGTATTTGGCTGCGAATTGTTTCGATCCCATCAGGATCTACCGCTGAGACCGGTTTGTTGCATGAAGGAGGAAAGTTAGCCATGGAATTATTCGCCCAAGAGGAATCGCGATCGCTGGAGATTATTAATCGAGATTTGAACAGCAGTCGTCGAAGCATCGATCGACTGTTTGCAGCACTGATGATACTTCAGTTGGTTGCAGCTGTGGTCACTGCTTTGGTCGTCTCGCCGATGACGTGGGTCGGTACGGAAAGCAAGGTCCATTTTCACGTTTGGGCGGCCTTAGGGCTGGGCTCATTGCTAGTTTCGATGCCTGTCTATCTTACCTGTTTTTATCCAGGCACCGCGATAAGTCGGAATGTGATCGCAATTTCGCAAATGCTCTTTGCCTCTCTGTTTATCCATTTAAGCGGAGGGCGAATCGAGACCCATTTTCACATTTTTGTATCGCTCGCTTTCCTAGCGTTTTATCGCGATTGGAAAGTCCTGGCAACAGCAACAATAATCACGTCGGCAGATCACTTTACACGTGGCTTCTTTTGGCCTCAATCCGTCTTCGGCGTATTGACGGCCAGTCCTTGGCGCTCGGTCGAGCATGCGAGTTGGGTTCTTCTGGAAGACTTGATTCTCTTGGTTGCTGGCCTGGAAAACCTGCGTAGTTTGCAAAGTGCTGCCTGTCGAGAAGCGGAACTCGAGTTCCTGAATATCCGTTTTGAAGATCAAGTACGTGTCAAAACTCGAGAAGCAGTCGCCGCAAAAGAATCCGCCGAGGCGACCCTCTACGAAATAACTGCACTGCGATTCGCCATGGACCAGCATTCGCTTTTGTCGGTGACGGATTGTTCGGGAGTCATAATACATGCTAACGACGAACTGTGCCGGATCAGTGGGTATTCCCAGGATGAATTGCAAGGACAGGATTATCGCATCCTGAATTCCGAATTTCATTCTGCAACCTTTTGGGCGGACATGTGGAGCGCAATAGAGCGTGGCGAACCATGGCGCAACGATGTATGCAACCGAAAAAAGGACGGGTCACTATTTTGGGGCGACTACACCATTACTCCCCAATTGAACGCGCAAGGGCGACCAGAAAAATACATATCGCTTGGATTCGACATTACCGATAAAAAGAATGCTGAAAGCACTCTAAAGGATGCAAATGAGCGTTTTAGGACGCTTGCCGCTGCAGTTGAACATAGTCCCGACGCAATTGTTATCACGCGCCTGAATGGGATCGTACAATTTGCCAATCCAGCCGCCCAAAGGCTCGACAATGAGTTTGGCTATAAGTTAGGCCCGGGCGCCCCCGCGTTGGTATTCGCGCACGGATGGATTGACGATCAGACGAAGGAGCTGATTGTGGAAACGGTATTGTCCAATCGGGTTTATAACGGACTTATCGAATGCAACCTGAACGTCAGAAGCAATTTCCTCGAGTTTGGTGATCGGAAATCCATATCCCCTCCAAAGTTATTAAGCGTGACAGCCTCTCCTCTCGTAAGTGAAAATGGGGAAATTGAAGGGGTCTTGCTCGCCAAAAGAGACGTCACAGAAGAGATTGTTCGCCAGCGCGCACTTGAGGAACTCACTACCGCTATGGATGCGGCATCCGATTGCGTTTTTATTTTTGATGCCGAGACAATGCAGTTTGTCTACGCCAATCAGGGTGCGACAAAACAGGTCGGATATGACCTGTCTGAGATGCGCAGCATGACACCACTAGATATCAAGCCGCAATTCAGCTCATCGAAATTCCAGGAGCTATTGGATACTTGCGAAGTTCATGTCGGCTCCGCAATCCAATTTCGAACCGAACACCGGCACCGTGATGGGCACTGCATTCCAGTCGATGTTTCGCTCCAGTATATGCCTCAGCTAGGAAGGAAAGGGCGATTCTTCGCAGTCGTGCGAGACATCACTGCCCAGCTTGCATCGGACAAGGCACTCGAATTGGCAATAGTACAAGCGGAAACAGCCAGTCGTTCCAAGAGTGAATTCTTAGCCAACATGAGTCACGAGATTCGCACACCGCTGACCGCGATCTTGGGCTTCGCAGACTTACTCGATAGCGATGGCGATTTTTCGAGGACTCCATGCCTAGCTGCTAATGCAGTTCAAACGATTCGTTCCAATGCAAACCACTTGCTCGAAATTATTAACGATATCCTGGACATGTCGAAGATCGAAGCGGGGCGCGTCACCATCGAACGCATTCTCTTTTCGCCCACACAAATTGTTAACGAAGTCGCTTCCCTAATGCGACCCCGCGCCATTGGGAAAGGTATTTCGGTTCACTTGAAATACGAAGGCAAGATTCCATCCAAAATTGAATCGGACCCAACGCGGTTACGTCAAATCTTACTCAACCTACTAGGCAACGCGATCAAGTTCACGGAAGTCGGCAGCATCACCTTGCATACTGCATTTCTTTCGGAACAGAATCTGATCCAGTTTCGAGTGGTGGATACAGGCATCGGAATGACAGTGGAGCAGCGTGATCTCATTGCTAGGTTTGACGCCTTCTCGCAAGCGGACGGTACGACAACGCGTCAATTCGGAGGCACAGGCCTAGGTTTGCGCATTTCCAACTCTCTAGCCGAAATGTTGGGCGGACACATTGAAATCGAATCAAGAAAAGGGCACGGCAGTACCTTTGTCGTTACTATCTCCGCTGGCAATATCTCCAACTACGAATTCAACAACCCGGTACTGGAATCTACCCAGCGCGAAGTTGAGAGTAAGTCGAATGGAGTACCTGTCCAAGCAGAAGCAAACGTTTCCCTACTTCGTGGGCTGAAAATCCTCCTCGCTGAAGACGGGCCTGACAATCAGCGATTGATAGCATTTCACTTAAAGAAGGCGGGGGCAACTGTCACCATTGCTGAAAACGGCCGAATCGCTTTGGAACTAATTGAAAGGAATCCGCAGGAATTCGATCTTGTATTCATGGATATGCAAATGCCCGAGATGGACGGATACGAAGCAACTCGCCGATTGCGGATCGCAGGGCACAAGTTGCCAATCATCGCGTTGACTGCTCATGCGATGGACGGCGATCGTCAAAAATGTCTCGATGCCGGTTGCAATGATTATACGACGAAGCCGATCAATCGACAGTTGCTGATCGGCGTCGCCGAACGACACGGAAAACGCACAGTCGATCCAATCTCGAATGGTTGCTTTGTTTCAAATGGGATTGAAAGCTGCGATGCCCCAGTCGCCTCAAACTAGATTTCCCTGCAAACTAATTCGTTTCTGCCATGTCTCGAGCGTGATAGGAACTTCGAACAAACGGTCCCGATGCGACTTTTCTAAATCCCATCGATTCGGCAATGATTTTCAGCTCTTCAAACTCGGCGGGCGGGACGTAGCGCACCACCGGCAAGTACTTCGGACCGGGCTGCAAATATTGGCCTAAAGTTAAAAAATCACAGTCGTAAGTCCTTAGATCAGCCAGACACTCCAGTAGTTCGTCGCGTGTTTCTCCAAGGCCAAGCATTAAACCGCTCTTGGTTTTGATCGAGTTATTGCTTGTCTTCACATGCTTAAGCAACTCGAGTGTCCAACGATATTCGCTTTTCGGCCCGCGAACTTTTCGATAGAGTCGTGGCACCGTTTCCATGTTGTGATTGAAAACTTCTGGTGCCGATTCGATCACTCGATCAAGGCCATGCTTGTGTCGAATAAAATCGGGC
>JANLUJ010000950.1:0-1691 GCA_031363425.1 Pirellula sp. | reverse complement strand
CAAAATCGCGGCTGTGAACGTTTGTGTGTCCAAACCGATGTAGTTGAGGCTACGTTTCGGTAAGCTGTGGGCGGGGCCAAATAACAACAAGTCCGGGTCCGCGGTAAAACTCGTCGCATTGGAAACAATGCTTCGGGTTGTAAAGAGCGAATGGGCTGCAAAGCCATCGCTGACGATCACATCGCGCGCACCTGCTGCACTAAAAAAGAAAGGAGATATTTTCGTAGGGTACCACCATCCTTCAAGCGATATGCCGTTTAGGCCCTCTTGTCGGAGGGCCACCGTATGAGCTTCATCGTCCAGATTCCGAACGACAATGGTGAGTTCAAGGTGATTTTGTCGGGTGGTTGAATCGTTTTGACCCTTTACTGGTTTTGATGGAAGTAGCCGATATTGCTTGACCAGTTCCAAGTTGGCTTTGCTCCCTGCAAGCTTCAAATAGGAACGCAGTGGAATCGAAAACTCAATTCCCATTCCCTCGGCCATTTCTAGTCGCTTTGCATTCCATTGTCCCTTGAGGGTACTCTCCAAACCAGAGATCGCTCGCTCCCCCTCTTCGATTGAAATTTGATCGATGGCAGCCAAAGTCGTCGCGCAGGACGACAACGGGTCGTTGCCTTTGACTTGCTCGTCCTTGAAATCGTCTTCGGCTCGCAATACATCGAGCGGCTTTTCAGTAAGCACGCAATCGAATGTCAATTCGGTGCCGAGCGGTGCCCCACGCATTTTGGGCATCTCTTTGACTTGAAGATCGGATGTTACCTCGCCCTGAGACGGCTCAAGGTCGCTCGGGGCGGCTCGCAATACCTTAAGCTCGATGATTTTCCCAGCCGATTGATTGCCCAGACGTTTATCCAATTTGTAGATAGATGGAAAGCCGGTCAATCCATCCCAGCCAATGATTTTGTCTCCCGGTTGTAGACCGACTAGATTTGCATCTTCCTTGCACTTGGCGATCGCAGCAGCGGATCCCTTTGGAACGGATTGGACATCGAGCGAGGAAGTGGACTCGACAAGCGCCAAGTAACCGAGGTAGCCTTCGCGTTCTTTCGAATGAAGCGATCGATAATCAAAATGGCCGGGCCGTTTTTGGGCTATTAGTTCAATTCGCTTGATGGCAGCCCCTTGGTTGTCAAGCGTGACCAGCAGCTGGTAATTGTCCTTCGGGTCCATGCTGCCCAAAGTAAACAATTCACGCGGTGGTTGTGGAGGCAAAACGAAATCAGGATCTTCGGTGGCCAATCGTTGTGCGGCCTCTTTTGCCAATCCCTTTTTTTTCTCTTTGGCTTCTTCGAGGAGCTTGTTCTGTTTGTCTTGTTCGATCCGAGCGTTATCGCGTTGCCGCTGCATGCTATTGAATAGCAGGAACATCGAAATGCAGATCAGTAGCCACGCAAATAGTTTTCTGTCCACTAACAAGCCGCTCGTTTAAAATTTGTAGGAGTTGAACCAAGACTCTAAGCAAGTTCGTCCGGTAGCATGGCCCCCTGGGCCGTGTTGTAGCATGGCCCCATGGGCCCTGTTGAACTTGGGCCAGGAACCCAAGCTACGGAAACGAAAATTCTGCCGCCCGCCTAAGTCCAGAATTGTCAGCCTCTTACAGCGTTTTGGCTAGTGCAATTGGATTTAGCCTCGTATCGATACCCTCGACCGTTGGGTAGCCAAAAAGAACGAACGATCCACCGGTCAAG
>JANLUJ010001110.1:0-3827 GCA_031363425.1 Pirellula sp. | reverse complement strand
CGTATTGCTTATTTTGATGGTTATTGGTGCCTTGCCAACTTGGCCGCACAGCCGTAATTGGGGTTACTTTCCAAGTGGTGGGATCGGCTTGGTGCTGATGATCCTGTTAATCCTCGTTTTGATTGGTCGCATACCAATCGGCCTTTAACGAATTTAGTACCCACCGGAATTCCTGGAGTTAATACGATGAAAAAAGTCTTTTTGGTCCTTTCGGTTTTTCTAGCTATTGCAATCTGCATTGGCTTTGTCCGTGGCTGGTTTAGCATGTCGACAACTCGAGAAACACTCAGTAACAAAGTCGACGTCAACTTTAAAATGGACCCGGACAAAATGAAGCAGGATGCGAATGCCGTGGAAGCAAAGACGAAGTCGATGTTAGGGTCGGATAAGTGATAAACTCGGCCAAATGGCTCAGATCAACTCAATAGTCCGCGTACTTAGAAGGGAAGTGTAAATGGCTTGGACTAGTTTTTCGATGCTATTGTTTCTATGGCTTGGATTCATAGCGTCCAACGTATTCGGAAGCTATGTTTACCTGCTAATGTTGTTCGTGGCTTTGGTTTCCTTGGTGAAAGTACTTCGCGGTAGGGAATCCATGTCGGAGAGGTTTCATGACAATTCATATCGATGAGAACCCCCTTAGTCGAGCGGCAGCAGTTGGTTTAGCGTAGCTTGGTCCCCTGGCCCGAGTTTCGAACGGCAAGGGGCGATGCTACAGGTAGATTTCAGTCTGCCGCTCGCCTTAATGCGTTAACCGATTCAGTCATTCTTTAAATGATCGTCGAACCGCGAAATGACTTTCTGCATTGGGATTAAGGTAAGCCAAGGGTTGTTAGCCCTTGCTGATACGCGAATTGTTAAAGGCGAAGAACACCTTACGAAATCAAAGCTATCTTTTTCGTCCAACGGCGAATCGCGATGGTGGCTAGTTACATCCGGCCTAAGGTCAATTCGCGACAAAGCCGTCGCATATTTTGAGCGAGAGATGGGCGATCATACTCAGTCGAGTGAGCGACTTTTTGAACTAGCAAATTGCTTCGGCCAACAACTTCGACGTGTTCGAGCCGAAGACGGTTCATCGCTTTTGGCCAGCAATTTTTCATTCAACTTGCATGCGATCATGGGTGGGCAACTCTCGAAAGACGATTCACCGAAAATGTATTACATTTATCCAGAAGGAAATTGGATCGAATCGAGTGAAGACTCACCCTATTTTATCATCGGTCGGACTCATTATGCGAAACCTATCCTGGATCGACTCCTCCGGCACGACACGTCACTGAGGCATGCAGCTGCGCTTGCGTTTTTGGCCTTTGACACAACGAAAGGAAGCGTCACTGACGTTGATTTTCCAATTGATATGATCGTTGCGGAATCTAAATCTGGTCAGTCGCACTATCGTCGATTCACAGACGAAGAACTAGGTCCTGTTGGCACATGGTGGCATCAAGCGCTTTCCGATGCGCTAAGCCAATTTCCAATCGAATGCTTTGATACATTATTCGAACAAGATTTGCTATAAGGCGAGTTTCAGGATTTGGTTTACCGTAGCTTAGGACGATGGCCCGAGTTTAGCGTTGTCTAGAGCCGAGCCTGCAAAAACAAGATACGAAAACTGCACAACCTCTAAGGGGACTGGATTATAGGCAATTCGTCGGACTGCGACTGTGTAGCCGGCGCGTTGACGTCCCTTTGTCGACTGTCTCTTTGGGTGAATAAGAAATAAAGGCACGCAATGGAAATGATTACGATGAGCGCAACTGGGTAGGACAAAAACACCAGCGCCGGCTGTAATCCAGGGTGGGCTTTTTCGATTGGCGGATCGTTACCAAGCAATGCATCAGTAAATGGATGCTCAGATGGCGCTACGAGTTTCGAATCCCTTTCCAATTCTTTTTCGGCGATTTTCTTCGTGGTATCTTGCTTCGTGTCGCTCGTGATAATTCCCATGATGCCCCCAATTTTTTTCTAATGAAATGGAATGGTCAAATAATTACCTTGCGAAAATCGTGCCAATGAGCCTCTTGAATGGTTCGAAATAAAATCCGGCCGGGCCGTAGCATATTTAAGGATTGGCACGACGAATGCAATTAGATTCATTTTCAGGGGATTTCACCCTAGCGTGCGTTAACCCAAAAAATTTGTATTCTTCAATTCACTTGATAAAAGCAGGGATCGTAAATGAGTCAAATCCATGTCGGGTGCGAGCTACAGTATGCAACCAAAAGCCAAACTAGTTTTTTGTTCAACGTAAATGTGTCACAAACGGATTGCCAAAGCGTTCTATCGGAAAATCTGACGATCAATCCAGCAATATTTGCAGAACGGTTAGAAATCGGATTAGAACGAAAGATATCCCAAAGATGCTTCGTTCAGCCCGGAAGCATTTGCCTTCGATACGAGGCGTCCGTTGAACTAGCGGCCGAAGTCGACTTTGGAACCACGCTCGTGGAGCATCCATATCGCGAACTACCTCCAGAGGTTCTGCCGTACCTCAATCCAAGTCGATATTGCGAGTCGGATCTGCTAGGAAATTTTTCGATTCGTGAATTTGGCTCGAGTCCGGAAGGGTTCTTGCGAGTTAGATCCATTTGCGACTGGACTTACAGTAACCTTGACTACGTTTCTGGTTCGACGAGTGCTATTACAACTGCGCGTGACGTATTTGTTCAAAGGCAGGGAGTGTGTCGCGATTTCGCGCACCTTGCAATCGCACTTTGTCGAGGACTTGGAATTCCAGCACGTTACGTTTGCGGTTATGCCGCCGAACTTCAACCGCAAGACTTTCATGGATTTTTCGAGGCCTATTTGGGAGATCGTTGGTATCTCTTCGACCCTACAAGACTAGCCCCGGTTAACGGTTTCGTTCGAATTGCAACCGGGCAGGATGCTGCGGACGTCCCGTTCGCCACATTTGTAGGAACGGCCGAGCTGAAATCGAAAAAAGTTTGGGCGAATCGGCCAACTAGTTCGCAATCGTCACCGCCGTTATCGGAACAAATGGCTGTCTCAACGGCTTGACGTAGGATCGACACTCGTAAGAAAGCAATTGCGCAATCCAAGACTTGCGCCGGTTCGCCATCGTCGATTGGAAGTAGAAAACATCCCCAAATAATGATCTATGATAAAGTAGAATCATCGTGAACGTCGTATTTTGCACTATGCAAACGTCAATTCATGCTCGAGCGATATTGGATCGTCTGAAGGCCACAGGCTACACTGCGAACCACATCTCAGTGATAATGCCCGATAAAGGGGGCACAGACAATCTCGTCGAAGACAATAAGATAACGTCGCCCGAGGGGGCTATGGCAGATGTTAGAACGAGCGCGATAGTTGGAAGCGGACTGGGATGGTTAGCCGGCATTGGCGCGATTGCAATTTCAGAGGTGGGCAAGCTAATCGCGGCCGGGCCAATTATGGCATCGCTCAAATGAGCTGAACTGAGAGGAAACCTTGGCGGAGTTACCGGAGCTCTTTTCGAAATGGGCCTATCTGAATACGAAGCAAAACGATACGAAGGTATAATTACTGGCGAGCGATGTTTTGTTGCAGTGCATTCGGAAGATTCGCGTGAGATAGAGAAAGCCAAACAGATTCTTGAAGCTGAATTGGCTGAAGATATTTCCACCGCATCTGTTCGCTCATGACTCCAGAGGGTATTTTCGGCACGTCGGATGACGTTTCGCAGCCGCCTACAGTCGAATGGCATTCACATTCGGACATGTGAGCCGCCGGGCGCTAGCCGCGGGTGACTTAAATTCAGTGAAATTGCCTCGTTACACCGGCGGCTAGCGCCTTGCCGCTCACAAAGTGAGTGCCATTTG
>JANLUJ010001109.1:0-2054 GCA_031363425.1 Pirellula sp. | reverse complement strand
CATCGTCCGTGCACGTTGCAGTTGCTCCTTGTGGAGTTGCTGAAATGCGTTGTCCCAGGATCCAAATTGCCGGGCGTAGCTCGATGCAGGCAGCATTTCGGTCTGCGTTCGTGTGAGCGTCGAACGGGTCATTCCAAACTGTTTGAACATGGCTTGTAGCTGGAGGAGCATCCGATCTGGATCATATTTCCGCTTGCGCTCTTCGAGAATCTTTTGAGCCTGTTCGAATAGGTCGTGGCTAATGATCCCCTCGAACGCCTCCGGAGTCCGAATCCATTTTTCCACAGGGTTTTGTACAGTCGGCGTCTTAAGCTTTTGGCTGGTCTTGTTGTAAAGAAGCGTTCCGAGATAGGTTTCATTCCGGATCCGGGATAGAACTGAACCGGCTCCCCAACGTCTGCCGCCAGGCGACAAGACGCCGTCATGATTCAGCCCTTCGGCAATCCTGTACTCCGAGTGGCCATCATCAACAAACTCGTGGAAGATGCGTTGGATGGTTGCGACCTGCGCCGGATCCCCTTCGACCAGCGTCACCCGCTGATTCTGAATGCCCTTCCTCTGGCCAGGATTCAGTTTGTGCAACGGTTCGCGTTTTTCATCGAGTAACAATCGGTGGGTTGCATAGGGTGGCGGTCCACCAGCCCAATAGCCTTGTTCAACGATCTTGACGCATCCTCGCCACACCTTGTCACTCAACTCGCGACTATACTGGGCGGCTCGGAATCGTTCGAATTGCACATACACGGGATAAAGTGGATCGTCCTCGCGCGGCTTTCCGATGCTGGTGTAGATAACCTGCTTGCGATGCTTTTTGCATTGGGCGCTGAATTGGGCGGATAGGTCAATGTCTTGGAACCTACCCCAGCGACTTACGTCCAGACAGAGGATGTATGCAAAATCGGTGCGTTTGGTAACCCATTCTTCCATCATCTCAGTGAAGGCTGGTCGATCTTCGCTGTTGAGGCCAGACTTCCCTGCATCGGAGAATTCGTGAATTATTTCAACGCCATTTTTGTCTGCCCACTCTCGAACCTGGTCCCGCTGAATGGGGATCGAATTCTCTTGTCGGTCCTGTGCCGAATGCCGGTAGTACGCGATTGCGCGCACTCGCTTGGGCGCATCGGCATTTTCAACCTCATCTGATTCCCACCACTGTTTCATGTTATGCTTCCTTGGGTCGTTGCTCTGACGCCAGGATCATCACTGGCCGTCGACTACGAGCACACAGTTACCTCGTGTGGGAGGGAAGCTCAAGCGATGATGGAAGAAATTGAGCGAGGTTATCTGGACGGTCGCGAGAATGACGATTCAGAGATTTGAACCAACCTGTGGACATCGACGACTTGGGCGCCGAGTCTCTTGCGAATCACCAGTTGTGGTTGGCATCCACAACGTTGCTAGAGCGGATCGTCCTCGAGCGGTTTACCAGCGCTGGTGTAGATCAATTGCTTGCCGTGTAGAACGCTGAGTTGGAGTGAGCGGTCGATCTCCAGGTACCTACCAATCCGACTGGCATCTTCACAAAGGACGTAAGCGAAGTCCGAGCGTTGCCTCCAATCCTCCATCATCTCGTCAAAGGCAGGACGTTGCTCGTCGATGCTCCCTGACTTCCGTACATCCGAGTATTCGCGGATGACTTCTATGCCATTCTTGACTGCCCACGCTCGTACGTTAGCTTGCTGTAGGGAAATGGAATGCCCCGTTTGATGTTCTGATGAACTGCGGTAGTACGCAATGGCACGCTTCTTAATGTGTGCATCGGCGACGTCAATAGCGTTTGGTTCCGACGGTTTCATGTTTTTCTTCCCTATGTTGCTCTGGCGCTAATGAAGGCTGGTTGTCGACTTCACAGTTACCCCGTGTGGAATGGAAGCTCAAGCGATGGAGCGGAAAATTGAGAGAAGTTCGCCGAGGCAAGAAAATCTGGTTTACCTGGGTCAAATTTGTGCATGGGCAGTTACACTGATACGGATGTAGCTTCCTATTTATGAATCCACGCCCTATGTCTGACGTCACCCGTATACTATCGCAAATCGAATCGGGCGATCCGTCTG
>JANLUJ010001105.1:0-1526 GCA_031363425.1 Pirellula sp. | reverse complement strand
GGGACGCGACGTAACCCGAGTAGGTCTGGAATACAAGCTTGGACAGGAACGCCTCGCGCATCGCAAGTAATTCTTCGGACAAGGGTGTCGCAAATTCGACGATTGGAGAATAGAGACACTCCAGCACATTCGGGTTCGCCTTGAGAGCCAGAACGATAAACTTCTGTAGCTCCCAATAGGCTTCTTGTGTTTCCTCGTTCTCCAATTGTTCAGGAACTCCGTAGAGCGACCAATGCAGTTCGGCGGGCGGCAAGTAAATCCCACGACGGTCCGTATCGGATTGGTCATCATCCAATCCGTAGGCGCGTGAACCGATCACACAGCGGTAGATGACACGCTCATTCAGATTGATCATCGACGATTCGGCGCTGCCTCGGATATGATCGCGTTTGAATTCGGACAGCCGAATCAACTGATCGTGGTGTGCAGCTGCTTCGAACCCATCGTTAAACTTCACGCGATAAGCATGCGTTCTATCGATCGGTGATCGAACAATGACACCAACCGATCCAGCCGGATGTGCAACACGACGATTAACGTGGTAGGTTTCCTTTTGTACGACGACTTGAGTGCCGACAGAATAGATCAACGGTTCCGTCACGATGCCTTTTACTCCGTTCACAAATTCGAAATGCTTTTGCCATGATCATAAAGTTCAACTAGTTTGTAAGGATGGGCAAGGTCGTCGTTACTGTAAACGATGACGTAAGGCAGACGCTCAATGGCACGTTTCAAGTTCGCTTGAGTTCGCTCAAATCTTGCAAGGAGTTTCTCATCAGGAACGTCGTGACCGCCTTGGCTCACGCGCATGGCGACTCGCTTGATCGATTCTTCGGGACTATCGATCTGAACGAAGATGAGAACAACGGTGTACCCAAGAGCAGCGTACGTTGCGAGCTGGTCGACTTTCTCCCCGACGGGATCTGAAAGTACAGTCTCGAATATGAAGCTCTCATGCTGTGCAACAAGTGCCGAGCGTAAGGATGAGGCCAGCTCCGCTGCTTCGTAAGCACTCACATTCAATGATGCCGACAACACATCCGCATTGACGAATCGAAGTCCAGATTCTGCCAGAAAGCTTTCATAAAAGGTCGACTTACCAGCACCATTCGAACCAGCCAATGCAATGACGATTGGACGCTTGTCGAGAAACTCAAACGGCAGGCTCAACGGTCAACCTCAACCGCATTGAACTCGCGACCAACAAAGCGACCAACTGTTTCTCTCCCGTCTTCCTCGATGCGGCAGATCAGGTCTGGATGGTCCGGCAATGGCTTGTAGTGCGGATAGGGACGCTTGTTAGAGTAGCCTCAAGCAGCTTGCGACCTTTGGCAGTTTCGACTTCCGATAAGAGTTGCGACAGCGGACGCTCTCCTCCTGCCATCTGCAACGAAAGAGCCCGATCACCGCGAAGCAGCGGCTCGATAGATTTTCCGAGCCCTGCCCAGAATTCGATCTGGCCGGCGATACTCCGTTGGGAGAACGGCACGACCGCTCGCGCATCGTCGACTAGTTCGTCCGAAAGT
>JANLUJ010000906.1:0-5165 GCA_031363425.1 Pirellula sp. | reverse complement strand
ACAAGACCGAATACGGTTTGTAGTTTCGGCGGAATCGAAGTCCAAAGTCCCAGGTCTTGCCTGAGGCCTCCACCTTTTCATATTCGGACTTATACATGATGGCATCGTCGTTGAGGAGTTGGCTCACCGCGTACGACCCCATTACCGTTTTGTCCTCTTTGTTTCGAAGCGTCACGTACGCTGTAGCATAATTGGATTGGCTCTTGGCTCCACCTGATTTCGGCAGTTCCTTGAATTCGTATTCGCTGATACCAACGCCCGTGAGTTGGTAGTCGTCATCGGAAGGCTGGGCTGGACGTTTGCGATCTTCGCGGGTCGAGTTCATCATCCAACGGTCGACCCGGAATTCGAACGGAAGTTCAGCCGAAGAAAGGAACTTTCCGTTGGCAGAAGAACGTTGCAACATAGGATGTTCAAAGGCCACAACATGATTCTTCTCTGGATCGCTTTTGTCGATAAACACCAGTTCCACCGTGTCGAGTTCATAGGCGACCTGAGTCCGTTGGCCTTCGAAAATCGCAATGCGTTCTTCACGTTGTGCGTCCCCGAAAATGAATTGCCCCAGCATCAAAAGTCCAACACCTAAGTGAACCAGTACGTTGCCGCCTCGATTGCCAAAAAGAAGCAAAAGGCCCGTCAAAAGCACGGAACTCACGATGAGGCTTTTGGTCAATTGCCAAACAATACGAAGACCTGGATTGGGAATCCGATAGGCATCGCTGGTGTAAATCAAGAAGAAACCTATGCCAAGAAGAATCGCGGTCACTGTCCAGATCGTCCATCGAACCACGCTGGTCTTCGGATTCCAACCAATGCACCATACCAACGAACTGGCAGCTAAGCCCCATACACTTGCCTTCACTCCAATCCAAAGCCAGTCGTAACTGAACGGTGGTTCGCCTTGCAAGCCGTCACCTAAATGAGCGCTCAAAACGATCAATCCAACGAGCGCAAAGCCAGCAATGGTGAAGAATAATCCAGCAACGAATCGGCCCCCCTTTGCGTTCATCGCAAAGCGCGTCATCTTGGCAGCAATCAAATTGACCAAAAGAATCAAACCTACCGCGGCACCGCCTGGAATTGCAAATGCATAGGGGAGCGGATCTTTATGCGGCCAAATCGTTTGCGGTATGAAAACATCAAATGGAACCGAAGCAACCCAACTGTTGAAATACTGCTTCTTGACGTCAACGATCGTTTCTTCGTCTTGAGCAAGCGTTCCAACAAAAAGAATCATAGTCCCCAACGCAAACATGGTGACCGTGATCTTGAGCGACCCCAAGGCTCGCATAGCGAGCCATGAAACCCGTGTAAGATCCATTGGAGTAGTCGTCGCTACTCTACCGCTACTATATGTTCCAGTTGCCACGCGGAATTACTCCCATCGCAATGATTTAACAAAGCTTAAAAAGGTTGACTTCTCTTGTTCCATCATCCGCAATTCGCAATTTAACTTCACGAACATGCTCATACCATTGTCACCCATCGGGACAGATACCACCAATAGCGATCTCGCGTCCGGTTGATCGGAAGCTCGAATCGAAAAGAGTTTTGCGGTTCTTGCACCGGTCTGAAATGTCTCTGCCTCGTCCAATGTCTTTTTTGCGAGCGACTCCAGCTTCGTTGGGTCGTTGGTTGACATGACTTGACCAACCCACATTGCAGCATTTTGCAAAGGTGCATCTCTTGCTGTACTGATTGTTACTTCGCCCTCTTTGGCTCCCTCAATCACTTTGAACGTCGCTTCGCGATAAGGCATAGGATCCTGAATTTCCCAACCTTCAGGTTTATCGTAAACTAACTTGAGCGATGTCCTTGTCGGGGGAGTGGACTTGACGTCTGACTGCTTGCTTGGCGAGGTTGGCCGCTGCCCGCTGGCGGTTGAGCCGCCATTGGCGTCAAAAAGATATGCTGGAAAGGATCCTCCAACGCGAGAAATCATTGGCAGCTCTTTTTTCATATCGACAACCGTCGTTGGCCCCAACTCCAATTGGCCTCGCCAACGATTGATCTGGCCCAGTAGATAGTCGTCCCACATCGCCTGCTCGCGAGGCATGTCATATTTCGAGACGGTAAATCGAATACGTCCATCGGCTACCTCAAAGTTGATTTCAGCAATCATTTCGGCCAAGCCTATACCTGCGCCAGAATTGTCCAAAAGCTTGAGCGACCAGCCGGCTGGCAATTCAAACGTCGGTGAACCCGAATTGGGGTCGACGGCAAATTGCTCAACCACCGTACGGAATCCGGATTCCGCCAAAGTTAACCTAGCAATTCGATCAGTCGCTTTTACGAAATACACGCTTCCCGCATCGGGAATGACAGCTCCTAGGATGCGCTTATCCTCTAATGGGATGCTAGACCCTCCCATCATTGGTGGTACAGAACGACGGGGTTTCGGTTCCCGACCCTTAACGAACTCGCTTTCAACCTTTGGGGCGTCGTAGATACGTTCTTTTACGTCGCTCCAACAGCCGGAAAGCGCTGCGATCAAAACAATGAAAATCAATGTCCGAGAAGGCGAGGGTAGGGAAGCAGTCGACAAAATCGGCTTGAACTCACAGGATTCGGGGAATGCAAACTCTGGCGGGGCAAGCGTTTATGGCTTGTAAGGGCGAGTAGCCTGTCACAAAAGGCTATGTTCAAGAACAAGCGAAAAGCCCCGCCGATAGTACTCAGACTATGCCAGTATAGGGGCCGCCGAGGCAATAGTCATGCCGAAATAACCAGCTCCCCTTGTCGCGAACGCCGTTTCTGAAGTTAGTTTCTCCAAAATATCCGGTAAAACGCGAGAAAATCCAAAAAAGCTGGACCACTATCATATGCTTCCAGCCTGTGTATTGGCATGAAAAAGGCTGGAAGCCTATGCCACTTTTCGTCGCGTCCAAAAAACCAGTTGGATAAAGCACTAGTAACATCCGCGATCTGGCTCAACGTTTTTGCATGATCACTCGGACCCCTTTCTTGTTTGACGAAACGATATCCAGTAAGCCATCGCCATTGAGATCGGTTACCTCAAATTGCGTTCCGATACCTGAGTCGCTATCGATCAACTGGGGGACGAAATTCACAAAGCCATCATTTTCTTTTTCGGCCTTTAGCCAATAGATCCGTGCGTCCCAATTGGATCCGGGTTCAGAACGACCATGTGACCACCAGCGTTTGCCTGTGACAAGGTCCTTGTTGCCATCGCCATCGATATCGACAAAGTGGGCGGCATGCGTTTCTGAAGCGAGTCGACCAAATAGCTCGATCTTGTCAAAAATTGGATGCAATTCCTTCGAATCTTTTGCCATTGGACGTTGCTTGTACCACCAAACTCCGAACTTGTGAGCGGAAGTACTTAGAACGTCAGTCTTGCCATCGTTGTCGACGTCAAATGCAAACATGTCTGCGCACGCGTCACCCAGGTTTGCCGGGTGAAAGGGCCAAGCGGCCTTCCCATCCGTTTGGCTTGGTTGCTCCCACCAACCACCTGTGGAAATCACATCCTGTTTTCCATCGTTATTTAAATCGCCAACACCGAGTCCATGACTAAATCGCATCGTTCCAGGAATTCCGTTCTTGCCTGGTTCACTTGGTTTACTGACCGGATGCATGTCCCAGAGTTCGTTCGGAGTATTTTCGTTCTGCGTGAAGTATGCCATCTGCCCTTCGTCTCCATCGGGCTTCGATCCTTTTGGTTGGAACCCCATAACGAGCACTCGCTTTCCATTTCCAAGCAGATCCGTATAGATTGGCGTTTCGTTGCAGGCACTATGCCAGATAGTGTGCTTGGTCCAGTGACCGTGAGCCCCTTTCGGATTCTCCATCCAGTAGCAGGGCACACCAGGGAAGTCGATGACGATCAGATCCGGATAACCATCTTTATTGAAGTCATCGGACCAACAAGCGAACGATCGGCTGTAGTTACTTAGGCCATCCTTGTGGTCCATCGGTGGCTGCATCTCATGCGATTTCCAGTCCGGTGCTTCGTACCAATACTCGCCATTAAGCACATCTTTCTTGCCGTCTTTGTTCACGTCCGCGACCGCTACCCCCTCGGAACGAAACTTGGTATCCAGGACTTGTTTGGTCCAGGTGATTGCTGGTGACTCCACAGCCAGCAAATTCAGACTTGAAAGACATAAAGCGAAGGAGAGCATTAGGAAATGTTGAAAGCGCATGAAGAAGTATCCGAGAGGTGTAAGCGTTCGATTTTGCATCGCACAAGGAAGATGGCAACCGAATCATATGATACCCTACGCACGGCGCGTAGTGTATTGAATAGGCTGCTAGACCACGATTCTCAATTTGCGGTTAGAAATCTGAATGGAGACCGGCAGTTCGCACACCCAGTCTCCATCCGCCTGGCAGGATGCATTCGTTCGTCGCACATTCGCTGCGTACGTATGCTCTATCGTTATGGAACGACTGCGAAATCGTCGCCATTGTTTGATCCGTTGATGTTTGCCTCGAATGACATTCCAATAGTACCACATGTTGCGAACTACGCCCCCATGGTCGAATACACCTATGTCGAGAGAGCCGTCATTTTCGATGGCATCGTTCATAATAGAAAGTCCCGCTGCATAGCGGGGGACGTTGAAAACAAAGACCCAGCCGCTCGACACGTTTTCGATTAGCTGGTCTTTCTCATCGTAAATCGATACATTCAAAACTGGCCATTGATAACGAACGAGCGTCCTGAGAATTGCGAGCCAATACGTCAGTTTCGAAACATGGGATTTGCGAGATTGATGAACAAGTCGAACTACGTCTGCGTCAAATCCTATACTAGCCATCAGCAGCGACAACTTGCCGTTGACCATCATGACATCGATCGGGTTAGTCCGTAGTTTCTGAATCGAGCGAGCGCATAAATCAGGATTCGCTGCAATAGAATAGTATTTCGCAAGAAGATTTTCCGAGCCAGTAGGAAAGAGCGTCAATGGTACTTCTTGCGGGATCAAGCTGGCAACCTTGGACGCCGTACCATCCCCACCTGCGGCAACCACGGTTCGCAGCTTTCCCAGCTGTGCCAATTCGCGACATCGGCTTGCCATTCGTTGTAGATCGGTGTGAACCTCGCATTCAAATCCAAGCGACTCGACGGCACTCTTCAATTCTACCACCAGCGCATGGCGGCTAAACGATCCAGACTTGGGATTCGCAGAGATGATCAC
>JANLUJ010000903.1:0-6053 GCA_031363425.1 Pirellula sp. | reverse complement strand
GGCGGTGTGTCTCGTTCCAAGGAACTGCAGCCTTCCGAAGCGCTGCTAGCCCTAAAATTACCAGAATACGAAGAGCGAATTGATCACGCTGGATTCATCAACGATTGGGGACAAGACTCATTGGCTCGCGGCGAAGCCATCTATCAACGTGTCTGCGGCAATTGCCATGGTACGAAAGAGCAAGTGGGTTCGCTTCCGACGGCCATGCGATTTGCTGAGGGGAAGTTTAAGAACGGCAGCGATCCGATATCCATGTATCGGACGTTGACCCGCGGATTCGGTTTCATGCCCGCCCAAAAATGGATGGTCCCATCGCAAAAGTATGACGTTTTACACTACCTGCGCGAAACCTATTTGCGATCTCACAATCCATCGCAACTCGCGCCGGTTGACCCAACCTACCTCGCTAGTTTGCCAAAAGGCGATACGCGCGGACCGGAACCGAGCAAGATCGAGGCATGGAGTGCCATGGACTACGGATCTAGCTTGACCCACTGCTATGAGACCCCTGGGCAAACTCTTAACATCGCATACAAAGGGACTGCAGTGAGACTTGATTCTGGAGCTGGCGGTGTCTCACGCGGCGAGCAATGGATGGTCTTTGATACGGATACACTCCGGGTCTCCGCCGCATGGCACGCGCCGGAGGATGGAAAGGGCTCTCGGTTCATCGATTGGCGTGACATCCAACTCAACGGCGAACACCAAATCCATCCTCGCGTGAGTGGCAATGTTGTGTTAGCAAATGGAAATGGTCCAGGTTGGGCTGATCCGTCGACGGGTTCGTTTGCAGATGATCAGCGAGTCGAGGGAAGAGACAATCGACGCTATGGTCCGTTGCCAAAAGAATGGGGTAAGTTTCGAGGACATTACCACCACGGTTCCAAGGTTGTGTTTTCATATTCCATCGGAAATACAGAACTGCTTGAATCACTAGGTTCGATATCCGGCACCAAACTTCCGACGACCTTTTTGCGAACTTTGAATATAGGGCCAAGAGATCGCGACTTGGTACTGCAATTGGCGGAAACATCTGGGAGCGGTTTCCAAGACTTGGTGGGAGATCAAGAGGCACCGTCCTCTGTTTTGACAACCAACCTTGCGGTCGGTGTACTGCCGGCTATGCAGAAACTTGCCTGGGTTAACGAGGATGGTCACTTGCGAGTGAAAATCCCTGCGGGAAAGGACTCGCTCAAGTTCACTCTTTGGGCCACTGGTAGCAAGCCAAGGTCAAAAATGAATTTGGCAATGCTAACCAAAACGATAGCTGCAGAAATGGCCGATTCCTCTTTCGACTTGAAGACGTTCACGGCGGGTGGCCTATCGCAATGGCCGCAGATCTTGGTGACAAAGACAACTACGTCGTTCGAACGGGGGCCCTTCGCAGTAGACGTATTGACTGCTCCTGAGTCGAATCCCTGGTTAGCCCAAATGCGATTTACGGGCCTCGACTTCTTTGCTGATGGAAGCATGGCGATTTGCACTTGGGATGGAGATGTTTGGCGTGTCCAGATGGAGGACAATGGGACTCTCAAATGGCAACGCATTGCATCGGGACTCTATCAACCTCTCGGATTGAAGATAATTCATGAGAAGATTTATCTCACATGCCGAGACCAACTGGCTGTGCTCCATGATCTAAACGGCGACGGAGAAACCGACTTTTACCAGTGCCTTAACAATGACCATCAAGTCACCGAACACTTTCATGAATTCGCGATGGGCTTGCAAGTCGATGCGGCGGGTAATTTTTATTATGCGAAGTCAGGCCGTCATGCGTTGGCTGCCGTCGTACCTCAACACGGTACGCTGCTTCGAGTGACTCCCGACGGTTCTCGCACCGATATTATCGCAACAGGATTCCGTGCCGCCAATGGTGTTTGTCTCAATCCCGATGGCTCGTTTGTTGTCACCGACCAAGAAGGATTTTGGAACCCAAAAAACCGAATCAATTGGGTGACGCTGAACCCTTCTGGCAAACCCAAATTTTATGGCAACATCTTTGGCTACCACGACGTCACGGACGAATCGGATTCGGCTATGGAGCCGCCACTGTGCTGGATCACCAACGCATTCGATCGATCGCCGGCGGAGTTGTTGTGGGTAGATAGCCCACGCTGGAAAGCACTCAACGGCAGTCTGCTCAATTTGTCATATGGCTATGGAAAAGTATTCTCCGTGCTTCACGAACAGAATGGTGGAGTTCGACAAGGCGGGATGATCGAGTTGCCGATACCACTCTTTCCGACAGGGGTCATGCGGGGGCGATTTCGTCCTCAGGACCAAGAGCTTTATCTTTGCGGCATGTTCGCATGGGCGGGGAATGCGACGAGCCCAGGAGGTCTGTTTCGACTTCGTGCTACCGGCCAACCGTGCGTATTGCCAACTGCCCTTCAAGCCAAGAAATCAGGTTTACTTTTAACGTTTGCTGAGCCCATTGAACCAGCGTCGATCGATCCGAAAAACATTGCTGTTAAATCCTGGGCTTTGAAACGCACCAAGAAATACGGGTCAGACCACTACGATGAAAAGACTCTGAGAGTTAGTTTGACTGACCTTTCGCCGGATGGTAAGTCCGTACGCATCGTGGTGGAAGAATTGGCAGCAACCTGGTGCATGGAGATCAAGTTTTCTTTCCGAACTAAATCGGGACAACTCACGGAAGGGATAATACACAACACCATTCACGCGTTGGGTGATTGAGGTTGCACTTGGCAACGCGGGGACGCGTTAGCGTTCTGATCCGCGTGCCTTACTGGGACTGCGCGCCGCTAACAAATCAGATAGCAATCCACACTTTTGAGGAAGCAATGTCTGACATGGGAAATAGGGCGTTTGACTCCAACAAATACCCGTAAAGGTTCGCCTCCGAGACTCCATAGCGGATCTGCCCGACGAGCCCAATGTTAGTTGATCTTTGGTAACGGCTTCAACGATCGTCTCACCATTTTTGGCGTGTGGTTCATCCGTATTGTAAGCCATATTCATGGTAGCGGTGGCGATGGAAACCCGATGCACTTGTTGCCATGGCCATTCGGCCCGGCTAGCCCAATCACTCGACTTAATCGACTTTGCCCCATTCACTCCCTTCTCCTTGGCATGTTTGGGCCCCCTATGGTTTTCACCGCCGCTTTTGCCACCAACTTTGGGTACGTTATTGGGACCGAGTCCACTCGGGCCAAGTCCGTCCGGTCCACCAGGGCGATGCCCCCCGTTGCTAATGTCGCGTTTGCTTTGTTGCGGGTTCTCTTGTCTTTTCCCTGGAGTCCCTGTCTGGTGTTTTTCAGAAACACCCACGCCCCCCGTTGGTCCTCGACTACTTGATCCTGTTGAACCGATTTTAGGTCCGCGACCAACTCCACCGCCATAACCGTCCGCAAATACGGTCGAATCATTAGCCAAAGAAACGCAAGTGAGAACAACAACAAAGATTTTTAGTTTCATCGATTTGACCATACCGAAAAGCGATATTCCAAGGCGTGTTTTTTGAGAGGAAGATTGCGACTCCAAATGGAAGCATAGGTCAGAAATCCTTTTGAATCGTGGGATTATAGGAATTTTTTGTCGACAGCCGCGGGCAAGCCTAAATGGATTCCATTCTCACACTACGGGCTTGGATCAATCGTTCCTAGTCTCTTTCTGAGACGACAAGCTTGAGTGTTTTGATCGGGGCCGCTTACGATTCGTTACCATCGGCCGCCGTTATCGCTTTCATGGACCTCGGCCGCAGCCGTTTGATCGGAAAAACTACGACCTTCCGGTTCACGGCACGAGTATTGAATGTCAGTTCCGGCTCCGATTCTTTCGCCCACGGAGTCGACTTTTGTCGATCCATTGCTCCCGCCCCTCTGACAAGGATCGACTTAGCGTTTCATCATCGAGACTCCATACGAGGTCGATATGGCTATTTGACTTAGCCACCCCCGTCACAGATTCATCCTCTCCTTCGCCTTCACCGGATGGGCGATTGTTGATGGCGTTGATCACTTCCAAATCATCAAGCGGGCTGAGGAAACCATCTCCGTCGGGATCGAGATAGGATTCATCATGGGACCGATCGAATGGAAGTCGCACTGCCCCCGAGCCATTGATTTTATTGATTAGTTCCAGCACATCCAATGGATCAACCCGCTGGTCCGAATTTACATCCAATGGCGCGATCGGATTTTGGTTAATCGAACGGATTTGGATGGTGACGGTAGCTGGCTGGCTAAACAGACCGAACTGGTTCGCGACGCGGTACTGATACGTGACCGATTGCGGTGTCGAAAGCGAGTGCGTGTACTCGATTTGACCGTTATTGAGAACCTTTACGGCTCCCTGACTGGGCGGAGTCACAATCTCAATGGAGACAGGAGAAAGAATTCCATCCGTACTCGTGTCGTTCTCAAGAACGTTTACATTTACTGGGCGTTCGAAAGTCGCGATCGCAGTATCGATGGTGGCCACCGGCGGAATATGGATCTCGAAACGCAATCGCTGAACATCAAAAAGGTCAGCGGTATCGGAAGAGGTTAGAGGCCGCACTCCAACGAACAAGTCGAGCACGCCCAAGCTAACTGCGGGGGCTGTTATCGTCAGCAGGCCCGTCGCACTGTTGAGAGAATGTTGAAAGGCCAGAGTCCCTTGCGCTGCCGAAGCGTAGAAGACAGCATCCCCTTCACTATCTTGCGAAGTCAACTGAAGTTGGATCGTCGCACCGGGCGCGATTGCAGGCACGGCGATTTCGTTCAAGAATGGACCGCTATTGAACGGGTCCGGTGCGGCGTTGGCCAAGAACGTTCGGATTGCATGCTCACCCAGTGCATTTCGAACCGTAACGGTGATAGTCGCGTTGCCGCTACTTTGATGCGAGATTAATCGAACAAGTCCATTCTGAAGATCATCAAAGATCGAAGCTTCGAGAACGACAATATCGCTCAAGGGACGATTGTTCCTGTCGACGGGGGATTCGGAAATAGCTTTACGAACACTGTCACCTTCGACCAATTGTCCGAACACGGAATGGTTGAAGTCCAAGTGTCTCGTAGGGACGTCGGTGATGAAGAACTGCGAATCGTTCGTGTCATCCCCGGCCTTGGCGTAGGAAAGAACTCCAGACCGATTGTGCTGCAAGTCCACATCGAATTGATCATCAAATTGGCCGAATGTCGATCCTCCGCTTCCAGTACCAGTTGGATCCCCCGCTTGAATGACGAATTTATCTATCACTCGATGAAAGATAATTTGCTGATTGGGAGTGCGATTGTAAAAGCCAGTTTGTACTAGCTCCTCAATGCGACGAACAGGCCTTGGCGCTTCGTCGGGGAAAAGTCGAAAGACCATGCTTCCATACTCGTCTACATTCAGACGTAGCGACTTTGGATTTGTGACAAGCTCAGTCTGGATGATCGACGGATCACTGCTCGTTACAGTTACTTCAACAGGTCCGCTATCCGAGTTAGTGACGTCGATTGGAACGTGCAATGGGGACCCAACCAATACAGACTGTTCTGGAACTTCAACAAAATCAACCGCCATCAACTGTCTAATTTCCAGCGATTCAAAACGGAGCATACGGGGTGGACGCATAGACTTATCAGTTTGGACGAGAGAGACGGTTACTGACGCAATAATTCTACTATCTTACTTGCAAATGCAGAGAAGCCAATGAAATCCTGACTCGCGCAATGCGTTGAGAAGGGTTTCGATTGTCGAAGTAGATTAAAGAATTGCACTTGAAAAAGGAAACTGCAAGCCAATCGATGGCACTCCAATCACCGTTACTCCGGCACAGCATTCGACACCGGCGCAGCATTCGCCCTCTTATTTGTGTTCCTTTCCACTAACCAATAACGAAGCATGCTGCTGAGGACCGTTGGCCTCTTGCGAATTTGCGGTTGTTTTTCGTTGCCGATTCTTTCAGGCTTGGAGGCGAGCCTGCAGCTCCGCTCCTGCCGAAGTATTTCTTGAATCGCCATACCAAGTCTACCCACATGCGACCGTCGATTCCAATTCGCTTCAAGATCGGATCTAGTTCCTGGGGTATGTCGGCTTTCTGAGCAATGCCTCGT
>JANLUJ010001102.1:0-3878 GCA_031363425.1 Pirellula sp. | reverse complement strand
GTAGCACGACGCGCAAGCTAGTGAATTGGGTGCAGGAATCACTAGCTTGCGCGTCGTGCTAGGTATGTTTAAACATGTAGCTCGACTTAGTACACGAAACCTTGGTTGAAGGGGAGACAAGCTCCCCACAACCCGACGATTTCGTTGCCGAAAATACTTCACAGCGTTGCCGGGAGGCCATGCTACCTCAGCATCCTGCAAGCGAATCAAGTATCGCATTCAAGTAGCTGTAGGATTTCGCAACGGAACTAATTTGCACTCGCTCACCGACCGCATGGTTCCCTTTGATGGTCGGCCCGATCGAAATGGCATCTAGACCTGGCAGTTTCTCAATTAGCAGACCACATTCAAGACCCGCGTGTATGGCGTGCACCTTGGGAGCGGAACCAAACAACTTCTGATATTGTTCCATTGCGACCTTAAGAAGAGGTGATGACAATTGCGGTTTCCAGCCAGGATAGCCATCGGTGATTTCGACGGTGCCATGGGCTAACCCAACAATTGATCGCAATGTGTCACAGATATCTTCGGCGGCAAAGCTAGTCGTTCCGCGGACGCTGCAAATGATTTTTGCTGGTTCTGACGCGTCTAGATCAACAATGGCAAGATTGCATGATGATTCTACTAAAGTCGGAATTTCGGAAGTCATCTCGCAGATTCCGGTTGGAATTGCGGTGAGCATTTGTATCAACGTGCGAGTACTGGCCACAGACAGACATTCATCAGGTTGCAGATCTGGAACTCTTTTCAGTTCAATCGCAATTGGATTGTCTCGACCTGCATATAGTTGATTCCATTGATCGCAACAAAGGCCAATGATCGCTTTGGCTTGTAGCTCTTTGGCTTGATCGAACATAACGGTCGCGGTACACAAGTCTGGAATGGCATTGCGTCGCGAGCCTCCATTGAATTTTAGCAATCGCAATTCGATCGACTCTGAAAGTTTGCTTAGTGCCCGAGACAAAGTTCGATTCGCGTTGGCTCGTCCTTGATTGATTTCAACGCCTGAGTGACCACCCTTTAGTCCCCTGAGCTCGAGCGAAAAACAAACAGCATCCTTGACTTGTTGCCACTGCCCAACCCATCGAATTTCAACGTCACGGCCGCCAGAAGCACCAATGGTGATTTCATCATCATCTTCGGTATCGATATTGATCAGTTGTTTTCCGGTTATGCCAAGCGCCTTGGAGTCCATCCCAAAGGCTCCTGTCATGCCCGCCTCTTCATCGATGGTGAAGAGCAATTGCATTGGCACTGGACGGCGGCTGGATTCAGCCAACGCCATCATCATCGCAACACCGATTCCATTGTCTGCACCCAACGTTGTAAAAGGGGCGTTGATCCAATCGCCCGCGGCGTTGGGGATGAGTCGTTTTTCGTTTGCTGGATCGAAATCGCCTCGTACTGTAGGGATCAGTCCTCGAGCTGCATCCGCACCATGTGCATTGCCATCAGCGGTAACGGACACAATATCGACGTGGCATTGCAGGACCACCACTTGTCCCTTGGGCTTGGCGATCGTAGACGGTACATGCACTACGAGATTGCCAGTAGAATCGCGACGTGATTCGAACCCCAATGCATCCGCCCATCGATTCAAAAAATCGATGGCAGCCACCTCGGCTTTCGACGGCCGAGGGACCTGGAGCAATTCAAAAAAACGATTCCATACAACGGTTGGTTCAGGGATTGGGAATGTGGGAATCATCGAAGATAGTCCGCAACAGATTTGATTAGGAAAGGTTCAACGTTGCGTCTAGCATATGTCCTTTTTCATTCCCAGTCGAGGAGGCTCTTATTCGGCGACTGGCATCGAGGCTTTTCTGTCAACGGTGGCTTGCATCGCACGCGTCGTTTGACCTGATCAAGACTGATATGTAAATTGCGTCCACTATACGCGCATGTCGAGCGGATCTATTTATCGTAACACTTCGTTAAAGTAACAACATGCCTTCAGCATCAATGAAGCCTGAGACCGCTTTGAAAAAAACGGAAATGATTCGATTGCTTTTTGCCGTCACTTTTGTCATGGCAGCGGGTTGGGGAATCCGTGGCGCGTTTGGCCATTCACGTGGAGCGGCAATGCCTGGAGCCATGCTCGGTCTTTGCCTCGCCGTCTTCAGCATGCGAGCGGATTGGTGGAAACGAGGAGCCATCCTTGGATTCCTCGGAGCCGTTGGCTGGGGCTTTGCCGGGACTGCATCCTACGGGCTGCTTATCGGCTACAGTCAAGGCGGGTCTTGGCTCAATAGTGCTTATGGCTATTCCGGACTCTTCATCGTTGGTGGATTGTATGGCGGAATAGGGGGTGCACTACTTGCCTTAGGCTTCACCGCTCCAAGATCGCTTCTCGACAAGTTTCTCTGGCCATTAATCGTTATCTATTGCAGTTGGCTGCTCTTGGAATGGTTTGGTTGGAAAGCATGGAGTCTTGAACAATTCGCAAAAGCCCCCGATCGACCTCTTGAAACAAGTTGGCTTTACGACACGTTGTGGCTGGATGCAGCTGTCACATTGTTGATGTCGATGCTCATTTGGGTAATTGTTCCAAGTTGGCGCGAGGCTACGGGCTTGACCGCATGGCTTTCGATCGCTTGGTTCGCCGGGATGTTTGTATTGATCGGTGCCATTGGGTTGCGAATGAATCCTTCTCGCGGCGATGCTTGGGCTGGTTGCTTTGGGATGTGGCTCGCATTTCAATACTGGTATTGGTCTCGAAGCAATCGAGTTGCAATGATGCTGATCCTCTACGGAACCTTGGCTGGAGGTTGTGGTTTTGTATTGGGGGAGTTCATTCAAGCGCTAGGAAAGGCGAAATGGGGGCCGATTGGACAATACCCCGTCCTGCAAGAATTTGGATATTGGACCATCATGGAACAGACATTGGGTGGAGCGATGGGGTTGGGAATGTCCCTAGCGGTCATCCGTCTCATTCGAGGGCAACTTGCCGAGCCGATTGAGGACTCTCCTGCGAGCTGGTTCGATTCGTTTGCGGTTTTTATTCTCTTTGGAGTTCTTTTTGCATTCAACTTTCGAACGAATTATCAGTCATGGCTCAAGCTGAATCTTGTTTCGAACGAGACGCTTTCTCTTCCGTCTAGCATGGTTTTGTCTTGTGTCGTCGTAGGTGTACTCGGTTCGCTCGCAGTTGCGATCTATCGGCAGAGGCGCGGCTATTTAGATTTGGCCCCAAGATCAGTCTTGGGCAAGGTGCAGTTGCTGGCTATTGTGATGACTTGGATGGTGATGGCTATTTACATGCTTCTGCCGCGGGTTGGACTTCCGACCTCGCTGATGTTTTTTATTGAACTCATTCTGGGAACGTTGTGTTTGCTGTTGGTTTCGAACAATCCAGTAACACTAGAGGCGGGGCAATCGCGAGGCGAGGCTTCCTCGCATTGGAACCTTGGCTGGAGTCATGCCGCCCTTTGGGCAATGGTGCCTGTGTTGATTGCGGCGGTTTCCTGGACGACCCTTCGATTCGAACTCCCTACCAAACAAATACGTTTTCTAGAAGCATCGTCGAAGTCTAACTAGTTTGGCCTGGAAGCAGAACAATCCAGCAGGACAAGCCTGCGGTATTTCTGAATCCCACCAATTTGGAGGTCGTACAGCTTTCACCCCGAATGGGGCCGCAACATCTCAGCCCAGGGCAGAGCTTAGCGACGGAACGTCGCTAAGCGCCGCCCTGGGACCTGAAAAACACCCAGACGCTGCCCTGAAGGCCTGAAGGGGCTTTACAAAATTCTCGTGTCAACGACTGCTTGCTCGTTCGGCCCTTTCAGGGCAATTTGCCGGGTGTGTGTGGAATCCCCAGGGCGGCGCTGCGCTCTGCCCTGGGCTAAAATGTTAAAGCCCGTTGGGCTTAATCTGATGGA
>JANLUJ010000874.1:0-7701 GCA_031363425.1 Pirellula sp. | reverse complement strand
CAAAAATACAAAAACGGTGTATTGATGTACGAACTTCAAGAAAAACAGGCCTACAAGAGGGCTTCTTAAGTTATTGTTGCTCTGAACTTGCATGCTGGCAACCCGATGAAAGTTCAATTCAAGAACATCGTACTTTCCGAGTAACCATAATGGCACGGCGTTCTTTGCCGTGATTGCGTTCGAACGGGACCTATAAGCAATTCAATGAATCCTCACGACGCCCTCGTGCAAAGAATCCGGCTTGCAACTCAAGCGTTGCTTGGTCAACAATACCTAACGCACCAGATTATGGAATGGTGCGACCAGTACCAGTTGCAGTGCGATTCGATCGTGTCTTCACGTGGCGTCTCTCTTACGAGCATTGCAGTTGTTGGCGCCAAGGGACAAGGGAAAACCTGGGTCGCCAGACAGATGATTCTGGACCGGCGAGTTTCACAGGCGCTCCCCAGTGGAGTTCTTTCGAGCGAAGCCACGACGCACGTGCATTGGATTGGCCCCATCGTTCCCGAGGCGATCGATTCAAGTCGCGAACTCTATCACCCGTGTCGCTCCGACGCGATGTTGGATTTGGGGCGTCCCTTTATGTTACTGGACACACCTGGCATTACCGATGATGACTTGCAAGCAGCCAAAATTGCAAAGGAAGCAATGGCGCTTTCGCCAGTGAAGTTGCTGGTGGTTCGACGCGATCAATTGCGAGGTGCCATCCTCAGTCAACTAGCCAACTTTACGGAAGGCGCAATCTGTATTCCTGTCATTACGTGTGTGCCCCTAAATGACCTTGCAACGGCGGCCACAAAAAACACTCGCTACAGCGAATCGCTACAAGGCGACTTGGATGCATTCTGCGAAGCGATGAAATCAAGTGCTCCAAAGACGAAGTTTCTCGAGCCTGTAATCGTCCCCGATTTCGAAGCGGATGGTGATGAGACCAAAATAGGACTCGCCCTCGCTCGAGAACTGCAGTCTCGATTGCTGAGTGAGTCGTTAGATGATATCGCTGCTACCCGAGCAAACCGTCTTTCTGCGGCAACGAATCGCTTGCGCCATCGAATAGGACAGCTTCTCGATTCGCAATTGCCTCAACTGTCCGCGGCCGTTCGCCGACTCCATTCGGAAGCCGACGCATTGCCGTCTCAAACAATCGAGACCGTACTTGGTTCACGCGATGTGCTAAGGTCAGCCGTGCGTGGCAGACTTCGGGCTCAAATGATTGCTGACACAGGAATGCTATGGTTTCCATATAGAACCGTAATAACAGTGCTTGGGTTGACCCATGGAGCATGGGATCGGCTGTTATTGTCCTTGTCCGGAAGCGTTCCATCGATTTTCGGCACCTTTGCGGCCTGGGCTCGCAATGTCCAACTGTCTCGAAAAATCAATTGGGAAATGCACGAAGGGATTCGCGATCTCCTCAATCGACAGATCCAAGATCGGCTCGAGCCAGTGCAATCCCAGTTCCATCGGGCAGTATCGAGGATGAGAGGATCCGATCAAGAATCCAAAAGCACATCCATTTCGCCGCAAATACGTTTGTCTGGCGTAGAGGAGTTGCAGTCACGATCCAGAAGCGTTTTTGAATGGGCAGTGGATAGGCATCAGTTGTCCTGGATGATGTTGCAATTCTTTGCATTGATTGGAACGATCCTATTCTGGCTATTGATGGCCGGACCAATCGTATCCATCTATAGAGAGTACCTGGGGGCTAGTTACGATACTCTAACAGGAGCTCAGCTAACAGGAGCTCAATCGAGTGTTGATAAGTTTCCGCACCCTAGTCCTGCGCTGCTTCTAACGAGCGTACTGCTATCGCTGATACCGATGTTGATCTATGCCATGGTCATCCTGAGTTGGTGCCAACGAAGATCTAAAATAAACCGAATTGCGGAAACCACTTACGCGGAAGAAATCAAGTTGGTAGATGAGTTGAAACGAAGCGGCGTCATCGCACTCCACTATGATGACGCGTTGTTGGAACACGCTGAGTTTTTAATCCAAACATCCCAATAGTGTGGCACGGTGGTCCCCACCGTGAATATAGTGTGGCACGGTGGTCCTGGGCGGTTAAAAAAATGGGGTTGCGGAGTAATAAGAGTTGCGCAACTTCTATCCCGGAGGAATATCAGAAATTAGCCGGTGGTTGAGCGGAGCGACAACATCGGAAAAAGATTCGTGCAGTGCGTTCCAATCCTGATGGGATCGAAGATTCTTCGACCCCTTCAGGGTCATTCGCGTGTCCTTTCGTTCCTCCGGGGGTGCGCCGCTTCGCGACTACCCCCGGCTACTATCTGAAATCCCTATCGGGATAAAAGCAATCCCCTTCGGATCAGAAGCACAACCACCTCGACATTTTGTTTACTCCGCAAGCAAATCTTCGACAACCTTCTCAATTGTTTTGTCCATTGTAGCGCCCGCCCAATTGAGCTCCCCTTGATACCAAAAACGCACGTATCCCTGTTTGTCGATGACGTAGACCGTAGGCCACATGGTGTTTGACCAGGCGTCCCAATTGTTGCTCTTTGTATCAATCAAAACCGGAAACTTGAATCCTTTCTCCTTGGCAGCGTTCTGGACTTGCTTGACATCTCTTTCGGCTGACGTTTCCGGGGTCTGAATGCCGACGACGCTAACACCACGCTTTGTCAATTGCTCATGCCATCTATTGTAGTGCCCAAAATTGGCATGGCAGTTATGGCATTGAAAAGCATAAAAATGGAGCAATACAACTTTGCCACGATTGCTCAAAAGCTTCGTGGCTGAACCACCAGCCCAATGGCCACTGTCGATTAGTTCAGGAGCGAGCGGATAAATCCGCGTGAGTTTCATCGTATCAAATGTGCTTCCCATCAACCTGCTAAAAGCAGCTTTTTGTGCGGTTGTCAAAACTTCAGCGACCCCCTTCGTTTCTGCCTCTTTGGCCGCTTGAGCCTCATCCGAAAGTTTTTTGTCTTGGGCTTTCGCGCCTTGAAGCTTTTTCGACACCTTATCCGTTGCTAAATACAATTCACTCAGCCGGGTGGACTGAGCTTTTGTTAGACCCACCGCTTTGGCCACATCTGGTCGCCCAAACATTCTGGTGCCTTGCGACTGCAGTTCTATTTGTTTTAGCCGCTCCATCTTTTCGGGGGAAACGTATTTGCGCAGTGCCTCAATGAGCAACTGTTCTTGTTTGGCAATGATCTTGCGTTGCTCTTCTTCTGGCTTGATCCGGGCTCTCCACCACGGACCATCGATCTTAACCAACTCATCCAAAAACGATTTCAACGATCCCCCTTCGAGTTTCAATTCTTTTTGGACTTCGGGAGTATGGATCAGTTTCAGCAAATTCTGAGGAACAGCGGTAAGTTCCGCCGGAACGGTTTCCATCTGATCCGAATCGGTTGACCATGCACTAGAAAACGGACCAAGTGCGACGACTATTCCGATCAAGCTACCACAATACGCTAAAGAATCGTTTGCTTTAAACATCTATAAACCATCTTCTAAATGCGACACGTTCCGAACGACAGCAAGGACCAGCAAATTGCGTTCCCCATGTTTCCACGTAGGAAATACGTAGGAAATATGTTCAAAAACACCAGGTTTCAAGACACTGTTGCAAAATGCTCTGCAATCCCTCGAGCCATGTACGATTCTGCACAGTAAGACTAGACGACTTGGGCGTGGATTCCTTACGTTGTTCCAGCGAAAAAATCACAACCCAAAGCGTTATTCTCGAATTTGCACTTTGTTCCTAGTGCTTGGTCTTAATTACATTTTTGGGTTGAGCCGCAGGCGTTAGCCAGATGGCACTCTTTGTTCAAATTGAGCCGCGGGCGCTAGCCGCGACAACCGTGTTTGCCTGGGAAACCGTAACGCGGCTAGCTAGCGCCCGCGGCTCAGTATTTTGCCTGCGTTAATTGCAAAGTGAGTGCCATTTGGCGCTAGCCGCGTTTTTGGTAGCAATTCACCATTTCGCAGCTAGCGATTGCGGCTCAGGCCAACCCCAATTTCCAATCGGGACAAATCACTAGCTTTAGGCATGCGACGTGTCGGCGGAAAAAGAAGCAGTGGAACCAAAATACCTTGCAGCCATTCGCTCGCGAACAACCAAAGGTAGACAGCATGTTGATTGTAGAACTCCAAGGGAACAGTTCGGTCGACAAAATTCATCATGCTCGTCAAATGAGAGTGAAAATACAAAAGCATGCACAAATTCACCGAAATAGCTATCGTTAAAAGACCGAGCCATACGCTTCTCGAACGGATCGCCTCGATCGCTATGCAAAAAAGAAACGCAACGGACAATTGATTGTGAATTGCACTAACCCTCTGCGTGATGAAGCCTTGCTCCACGCTTCCAAGCTCAGTAGTGCCAATTGGAACAACCACTACCACGTAAAAGAAAACTCCACCCCACCACGTCCCCCAGACCAATAGAACGAGCAGCCTCCAGATTGGGAAGGCGATTGGTTGCATGGAGATCGGAGCGATTGATTTATTCTCCAAATCAGAATGAAGGGCTCTGCCGTCCGGAGTTGGGCTCGATTTGACGCGGGAGGCAGAGCCTCCAAGGCAATTCGTTCCCAGGCAGAGCCTGGGAACAAGGTTCTAACATTCCAGCTCGAACTGGGCGCTATCGGGCTTTTCCCTCGTTGTTCACGGGCTACTCACTCTTGTCAAAACGATAAATGAATTCGCCTTTCGAACTATCTTTCATAAAGTAAATCTCGCCGTTCTGGTCTTCGCCAAATGCGACAACCGGAACCCCCTTCTCAACGACCTGCTCATTGCGAGTGGCCTTGCCGGTAGAGGCGTCATAAGTGAGCGCCCAAATGCTACCTGTTACATAGTCGGCGTAGATGTACTTTCCCTTCAGTTGAGGAATGCGGTCTGTATTGAAGACTCGACCGCCCGTGATGGACTTGCCAGCAGTGTGGTCATATTCCCACACAGGATCAATGGGTGCCCCGACTCCGTCGACGGAGGGGCGATTGCCAAACGCATGTGTTCCTTCTCGATTGCTCCAACCGTAGTTCCCGCCTTTGGTAATGACGTTGACCTCTTCGAACAACTCTTGTCCAACATCGCCGCACCACAAACGTCCTGTTTTCTTATCGAAAGAAATCCGCCATGGATTTCGAAGCCCATGTGCAAAAATCTCGGGGCGCACTCCCTTGACTCCAACAAATGGATTGTCGGAAGGAATACCATAGGGCAGTCCATTCGACTTAGAGTCAACGTCAATACGAATGATCGAGCCTAGCAACTGGCTACGGTTTTGCCCAGCCGCATTCGGGTCGTTTCGTGATCCACCATCACCAAAACCAGCGTACAAAAAGCCATCGGGACCAAACTCAATCGAACCGCCGTTGTGGTTTTGGAAAGGCTGGTCGACATCTAACAGGATTTCTTCTGAACCAGGATCAACCTTGTTTGCATCTCCTTTTACCATACGGTATCGAGCAATAATCGAGTTATGGGTCTTGGGTTTGGTATAATAAACGAACAGTTCGCCATTGTCCTTAAACTTGGGGTGCAAGGCCAATCCAAGAAGTCCTTGTTCATTGGCACCTGAGTCGTACCATCGATTTACCTTGCTTGAAATATCCAAAATCAAGTTTGACTTTTCGACGTCGGCCTTATTTTCGAAAGTAAAAATCCAACCTCTTTGATCAATTGCAAACAAGCGATTCGAGTCTCCCTTTGCGTACGTTAGCTCCAAGACACGCAGGGGCTTATTCGCATTTCCATCCTCGTCGATCGGTTCCCACCCTTGCCACTTTAGTTTTGGGAATGCAAGCGTAGCTTTTGTTGGCAATACGCCGTCAACCGGCTGAGCAACAGGTCTATCTTCAGGCAGCTCTCGAATCTTAATGTTTTTAAAGGAAACGAGATTTCCGTGGTCTTGCAGACAAATATAGCCTTCGCCTGCTGCGCCGAAACCAGGAATCTTAGCGAACTTGCTTTCTGCAACTTTCGCGTTCCAGTCTTTGTCGCCAACCTTGAATCGATAATAGAGGGAACCGTTCATGGAAACCTCGCATTGATTTGGCGAAATCCGAAGAAACAATTCATTCCATTGCCCAGCCGGTCGAGTTGCATCGTTTGTTCCGCTCTCTTTAACCCAACTAGGCGCCATCGGTTTATACATTTGATACAGCCATCCAGACTTCTGTGGATCCTTTCCAGCGACATTGTCTTGAATCTGAATCTCAGGGCCACTCTGCCACGGATTTGGATTATCTTCGTTGACGTGAAACATCAATCCACTATTGCCACCCTCCGAAATCTTGTATTCCAACATAAGCTCAAAATACTTGAACTTGCTCTTGGTGATGATATCGCCTGCATCCTTACCATCTCGCGTTAAAACACCGTCTGCAACTTTCCAACCATCGGAGACAGTCTCCTTTTTGTAGTTTCTCCAACCGTTTAGCGACTGACCGTCAAAAAGAAGCTTCCAACCACTAAGTGCTTCTGGGCGGGTCAACGTGTTTGCCGCGGTCTCCGCGAACGACTCGGGTTGAAAAGCGACAAAACTACTGAATGTAGTAATTAGTCCAAGAAGGCAATGCGACTTTGCAAATGGCATGAGAGAAAATTCCCCAATCGGAAAATGGAACACGAAAATCCAGCAGCTCAAATACGTGGGACACGATCCTAAACTGTCAATGCATCTCAGTCAATCACTGGAAAAACTGCGCGATGTCACCACGTAGGTTCGGCTGTCCTCAGCCGAACATGGGTCTCAGTCAATCACTGGAAAAATAGCGCAATGTCACTTTCTGCAAGAGTGACTTAAGGCAGATCAAACCTGCCGGGTGCGACTGAGACGTGCATTGGATGACACTCGCAATGATTTCATTGGCGAAAACACTTCCGAGCAAGGCCCGCCTGGACTCTCCCAAAAAGGCGTCGGCGGCCCACCTTCATCTAGCGCCAGACCTGTCGATACACTACTTCCCCTGCATCGCAGGAAACATCTCGCGGGCCATTTGAATTGCGGCTGGGCCGACGAGCACGACGAATACGCCCGGAAAAATGAAAAGGACCAACGGGAAAATCAGCTTCACCGCTGTCTTGGCCGCCTTTTCTTCTGCGATCTGCTGTCGCTTGATTCGCATCGATTCGCTTTGGACCCGCAACGCCTGCGCTACTCCGGACCCAAATTTGTCCGCCTGAATCAATAGCGAAGCCAGCGTTCTGAGGTCCTCCACGCCTGTTCGGTAACCAAGATCCTGAAGTACCGCAGCCCGCGCTCGCCCCATTTGAAGATGCAGAGTACTCAATTGCAATTCATCAGAAAGCACACGATAGGAAGTACGCATCTCATCCGAGACTTTCTTGATGCCTTGATCCAAGCCCAATCCAGCTTCAACGCTAACCACCAACAAGTCCAGAGCATCAGGCAGTCCAAGCGTAATTTGCTTCTTTCGGCTTGAACGCATGAAATCCAATACCAACTCAGGCAGGAAAAAAGATATGCCCCCGCCCAATACGGCCCTTAGTAAGACAGCTGGCCCCAATCCGAGCGTGAACGCGGTTACCCCTCCGGCAAGGAAAACGCCGCCAAGGGCTGCGAAGACTTTGATGGATAGGAACACTCCGCTTGCCCCCTCCGTTCTAAATCCAGCCTCCGCCAACCGCGATTTCAACTTACCCACCTCGGCTTCCGTCTTGGGTTGCAAATGCTTTGCAACTGCTGGAGACGCCTGTTCA
>JANLUJ010000847.1:0-9063 GCA_031363425.1 Pirellula sp. | reverse complement strand
CCCATTGGGGCGTTCTAAAGCTGTACAACCTCCTTGACCGGTGGATCCCGCGACATCACCGTGGAGACCACCGTGCCACACTTCCCTTAATGATTGAATAGGAATTCGCGGGAGGTCATCAAACTCCACATCAAATCCTCTACAACTGTCCTTCGTACGTCGTCGGTGGAGTCAGATAGTTCCTTGACCAAGAACGAGGCCTCGGAATCGTTCGGGTAACGAGACAGGCATCTTAAGAAAGCTGTTTTGACTAACTCAGCCAAGTCAGCTTGATGAGTTTCTAACAGTTGGTCGACAATGCTCCCTTTCTCGGTAAGTTTGCTATTGAGTGTGTCTCCGTTATTGAGGTTGAGAACTTGGGTTACATTGGGTTCGTCGCTTCGTTCGCACTCGCAAGTGATCCGGCGCTGGTTGCGGCCGAACGTTTTTAGGAAGCTGTTGTCAACGCTGGAGTCGTACAATTGAATCGCTCGCGTCCCCTTAGAATAAAATTTGGTGTCACGTTTGTCTCCGCCCAAGAATGAAACTTTGTTGAAGACTGTCGGCACGGTAGATACCGAGACCATGGCGTCGTGGATCACCTCGGCCATCAGTCGTCTCGGATAGTAATGCGAAAAATACTTTTTGTCGTCTTTGTTGTGAGCGGTCGTCTTGCTACTGCGCTGATAGGCTTCCGAATTTAAGATGACTCGCATCAGTTCCTTCAGATCGTACTTGTGTTGGGCCAAATGACTACAAAGACCTTGCATCAAAGCGGGGTTGCTTGCTGGATTACTGAATCGGAGATCATCTACCGCGTTTACAATTCCGATGCCAAAGTAGGCAGCCCAAACTCGGTTTACGATCGCTCTTGTGAAATAAGGATTGTCAGGCGAGGTCAACCAATCGGCGAGGTATTCTCGCCGGTCGCCCGTCAAATCGAAATCCAACGGCTCGGCGTCCAATGGGGCGGGCTGTTGAGGCTTGCCCCGAAGTGGTTGAATCAAATCACCTCGGTCCAAAACTAGTACAGTACGGGCGGAATCGCCATCACGCGTTTCGCCACCCCAGCCTTTGGCTCGCACTCTCGCAAATAAATTGGCCATCGCGTAGTACTGATCATTCGTCCATTTTTCAAGCGGGTGGTTATGGCATTTTGCGCAGCCAATCGAAAGCCCTAAAAATGCTTGGCACGCATTTTCGGTCATGCTTTCTGGATCCTGGTTGATGGCATAAAAATTCGTAGCCCCATTCTCAATCGCTTCACCACGTGCCGTTAAGATTTCACGAGTAAACTGATCCCATGGAGTGTTCTTTTGGACGTGGCCGCGAATCCATTGGTAGTACGATTTGATTCCATCCGCCCGTAACAAGTTGCTATTGAGCATCAGCAAGTCAGACCAGCGATAAGTCCAATAGTCCACGTATTCTGGACTTTCCAATAGCGAATCGATCCATCGGCTCCGTTTGTCTGGAGACGTGTCATTTAAGAATTCGACAACCTGCTCTTCGCTCGGCAGTGTTCCCGTAACATCGAGGGCGGATCGTCTAATGAATTCACTGTCAGTTGTTCGTTCCGAGGAATCCAAAGACAGAGCGACGAGTTGCGCAGCAATGTGTTCGTCGATAAAATTCCCGATAGATGTGTTACTATTGGGAGGGCCATCATTGCTGGTGAATGGAACACTAATTCGAGACGATATGATTCGGCTGGCAAACCATGCATTTACAGCGCCTTCGCCAGGTCCCAGTACCTTCGCTAGTCCATATTCATCGACGGTTGCAACCGATTCATCGGTAGATGTAAATTTTGCCCACCGGGTAATATCCTCAATGCGACCATTGTTATAGTGGGCTCGAACCAAAATACGTTGACTATCCCCTCGATCCAATCGAACGTTTGACGGCAAAATCTCTAACCGCTCTAACTTTGGATCTGTCGCTTTGGGACCAGCGGCTCCCTTTGCAATCCAATTCGCAATCATTGTGTAGTCGTTGGAATTCGCAGGCAACCTCAGGCCACCCTTGTGTTCAATCGTGCCACTTGGTTTTGCTAGGAACAGCGAGCTAGCCGGCGAAGCGAACTCGATACGCCGACCACCATCTTGACGTGTAATGTTGAAATGGTCGCTTAAAGGGTCGTAGCCTCGAAGAGACAATCTAAAGCCGCCCTTTCCAGCTAACGCACCATGGCAAGCACCCATGTTGCAGCTATTTCTCGCCAATACGGATTGAATGTGATTGCTAAACTCGACCTCAAGTGTCTTTTCAACATTGCGACAAGCGATAGTTGCAATTGCTTGAACGGTTTCGCCGTCCGACAGTTTGCACTCGATGGTAAGCTGCGTTGAGCCTGAACGTTTTGCTGTCAACTTACAGAAACCGGGTTCAATGCTTTCGAGCGAAACAAAGGTTGGATCCAGCAATTGAAAAGTTGGTTTCGACAAAACCATGGCGCCAGTTGTTCCATCGTTTAGCACTGTTTGGATGGTCAAGCATTGACTACTTTTTTCGCCTGTCAAATCGATGTTTTCCGGAAAAACCCGAATGCCGACTGGCTTGGCTGCGAACATTGGTATGCACCAACCGATGACGAACAAAAATGCTAGAGAGGATATTCGCATAAAAATCGGCTAGGATAACTATGGGTGGAGATCGGTGAATGTGTTTACTGAACCTTGCGCCGTTGTCCCGCGTTCGTGGCTCGTCGGCAAGCAACGGTTAATTTCATTGGCTTAGTCGGCAGGGGCACAAGGGTCATTCTGGTTAGGGCGAAAAATCATTTTACAATAATCTTACACTTCTGCACAAAGCAAGGACTTGGAAACCAGCACATGACTACGAATAGTTCAAAGGGATCGACTGTTTCCACTTTGATTGGGATCGTGATCGCGAGTGCGCTCTTCTTTGGGGGGCTCTACGGCGCCTACACGAATTGGTTTCAGCAATATTTTCAATTCCAAGGCTCACAGACATGGGAATCCGTTCCGTGTACCGTAACAACGATCAAAGTAGAAGATGCGCCTCTTCGCGGAAATACTCGAGTTTACACGCCGACCGTTGCATTTACATACCAACGCGAGGGCAAGGACTACTCGTCGAATCGATTTTGGTTCGGGGCGAAAGGGACAACAGACGCAGAAACAGCCAGGAAAGCCGTTGGCGCGTTTCAGGCAGACGGCCAATATGAATGCTTAGTTGCTCCTACTGATCCTCGCGAAGCCGTTCTTGTTCGGACCCTCAACCCGCCGTACGGGTCGACGTTTCTATATTATTCGATCGCGGCTGGGATCGGCGCGTTAATGCTTTTTGGACATCTAGCCGGACTATTGATGCAGTGCTTTGGAGGATCAACTGTTTCCGAAAAAAATTTGAAACGTGCTATGGCAAATGGAACTTGCCCAATGGAATCGGGCGATCCGGATGAACCATTGGTAATTCAGGCCGCCGAATCGCGCGTCGCAGTAGCAGTCGGTTTGTGGATTGCTGGAATTTGTTGGACGGGAATTGTTTCATTGATTTTCATGGGCTTCATGCAAAATCGAAACTTGATCCCCATGATAATTCTGTCCGTATTCTTTCTGATTGGAATCGCCCTTATGGTTTTCGCTTTTTATTCCACTCTGCAAATATTCAATCCAAGACCCATACTAGCCAGTAGCCAACGCGATCTCTATCCCGGTAGTGAGTTTGAACTCAGTTGGATGTTTCGTGGAAATGCCAAAAAAATACAACATCTCGAAATCGTCCTGGAGGGTATCGAGAAGGTTTCGTATCGGCAGGGAACCAATTCAAGAACCGAAGAGAAGCCATTCTTCCAAAAGAAAATCGTTGATAGCAATTCGTCTGATACTATCGGGCAGGGATTCGAATTAGTAGAAATCCCGCTTTCGACGATGCACTCGTTCAAGTCTTCCAATAACTCTTTTACTTGGCAGATTCGGGTTCTAGGTAAAATTGCATTTTGGCCTGACATTCGAGATCGATTCGAAATCGTATTGCTAGCACCGAAACCAGACCAACCGGCCTCATAACTTGTAGCATGGCCCCCTGGGCCGTGTGCCTATAGCATGGCCGACAAAAGAGAGCTGAGTTGCGTGATGGAAATTGATAATTGGTTCGCAAGGGACGCGACGGAATTTGGAACTCGTTCAGGATTCGATTTTCTTTGTGGACACAGCGAATCGGATTGCTAGCGAACGTCCGCTTCGGTGTTGTCTCACACGGGCTGGTTATGCTAGTTTGCCAGTTGAGAAGTCATCGCAGAGTTCGGCTAATGAATCGCGATGTCTCAATTCATTTGAAACTTATGCAGCCAGGGACGGCAATGAACATGCGACAACCAGCCCGTCGAAACGGTGCCAGTGCGACCGCCAAGCGAAAAAGGCTTGCGCGAGGCTCCGAAATACTTCAGAAAGCAGCTCAATCTATCCATTCACTCGCAGATTCTCTCGACGAGGATTTCTTGATTGCGGTGGATAAGCTATTGAGCATGCGAGGCAGCCTCATCGTATGTGGAATTGGCAAAGCTGGACTAATAGGCAAAAAATTGGCTGCCACGTTCGCGTCTACCGGGACACGAGCGCACTTTTTGCATCCGGCGGAGGCTGTGCATGGGGATCTTGGCCGCATAGGACCTACGGATGTTGTTTTGATGCTTTCCAACAGTGGTGCCACAGAGGAAATCGTTCGCATACTACCGTTTATGGTACGTCGAGCCGCGGGACTAATTGCCATTACGAGCGGGGCGAATAGTCCTCTCGCGCGGGCAGCGGATATCGTGTTGGTTTTGCCTCCCTGCCGCGAAGCTTGCCAGCACAACTTGGCCCCGAGTACCAGCACGACTGCTATGTTAGCAATGGGCGATGCCTTGGCATTGGTCGTTAGCGAAGCGAGGGACTTCCGCGTCCAGGACTTTGCTGAATTGCATCCAGGCGGTTCTCTCGGGCGCAAACTGGCGATCGTGGACGAAATCATGCGGCCTACACTCGAATGCCGAGTCGCTTCAACGCAGTTGACTGTACGAAAAATGTTGGTCGAGGTTTCGCGGCCAGGGCGCCGAAGCGGAGCGGTCATGCTGATCGACTTGAATGGCCGATTAGAAGGGATCTTTACCGATAGCGATTTGGCGCGTCTGTTGGAACAACGCCGCGAGTGTGACCTAGACAAATCGGTCGCAGACTTGATGACGCGATCCTTTTCGGCCGTTCATTCTGGAGCCAAACTAACAGATGCGATCGATATCATGGTACAACACAAAATAAGCGAATTGCCAGTCGTGGACGCAAATGACAAACCCCTGGGAATGATCGACATCACTGACGTACTTGGTATGGAACATGCCGCCGCGAATGAATTGCAGCGGCACGGCTGTGAAGAAACTTCGGACTTGTTCGGAGAAGAAAACCAAATCGATTGGCAAGATGGACCATCGACGCTTCGTCTATTTGGACCAGAAGTCTAACGGAGAAAATACTACGTGGCACCACGCGATTTTGAAACGGCAAAACCGATCAAACTCATAATCTCGGACGTCGATGGCATCCTGACCGATGGATTGATCACCATTGACAACGCCGGAGTCGAAAGCAAATCCTTTCATGTTCGCGACGGTCACGCGATCAAAATTTGGCGGAAAGCAGGATTTCAGTTTGGATTGCTGACAGCACGCAATTCGCAGATTGTCAAACTTCGAGCGGCAGAACTAGGTATCACTTTGGTGCGCCAGGGATTTGCTGAGAAGCTGCCTGCCGCCCGCGAAATGATACAGCAAGCGGGATTTTCCATGAATGAAGTTTGCTACATTGGCGACGATCTCCCCGATCTATGTGTCATGTACGAAGTCGGCCTCAGCGCGACCGTCGCGGACGGAGCACCGGAGGTCAAACAAGCCGCTCGTTGGACAATGAACGCATCTGGGGGAAGAGGTGCAGTGCGCGAATTGATCGAGCGGTTGCTGAAAGCCAAGGGCCAATGGGAGGACTTCGTTCCCAATCGACTCTCATGAATTTCCTACGCGACTATCTTAAAATATTGATTCCATTGCTTGTTGCGTTTTCATTGTACTACGCTGCGGTTGTTCCCATCCTGGAACCCAAGTCGATCAAAGAAATAAGTCACTGGGTTACACCAGCAATCCCGATTAGTGACGATTGGTGGGTAGATTTTTTCCACGAAGGCGAGTGGCAACGAGACAAGAAAAATCCACCTCGCGTCGTCACTACCGAAACATCCATTCTGCTTTTTCAAACGCGCGAGCAAATTTCCGACAAGCATTGGCTCGTAAAGCCCGTTACTATCCTCTTGCCACAACGCAATTCCGGCACTTCCAAGCGGGCTGTGCTAATCAAAAACAATGAAGGAGCCAAAATCGAATTCAAAACGGCGGTCGATTGGACACAAGATCTGCCACCCATCGTCAGCGGCCAGCTCCTTGGCGAGATTTCTATCTTTTCACCGCCCGATGATGCATCCAAAAACAACGGAATGCTAATTCATGCGAGAGATGTGCGCATCAACAAGCGTCAAATTTGGACGAATCAGCAAATAAGGCTCCAACTCGGAAATTCGGTCGTCGAAGGTAGCGACCTGCAAATCTATTTGGACAAAGACTTGCTAACCGCAGAGAAGCCAAACGTCCGAAACAACTCGCCGTTTAACGGCCTTGACCGACTCGAGCTAACCTACGTCGAACGCGTCCAGGTTGGGCTTGAGCCAGGCGGCTTATGGCCGCGAAAAGACGGGGTGGACAATTCAAAGAGAGCTGCCTACGCAACGCTGAAATGTGGCGGTTCCTTTGAATTTGATTTTCATCAATCCCTAGCGACGCTCAAAAAGGGCGTACATATGGAACACATCGTTCAGGAGTTACCTGTCGACACTTTCGATTGCAATGAATTGCGGATGCAAGTTGGTTGGCATGGAAAACAAGCACCCGGCACCGTAACTACCGAATCGTCAGGTTCCAATTGGACGGTTGAACGACTTTGGGCCTTTGGGGCAGCGGGCAAGAACGCGAGCGATCATTCAGGCTGGTTAAGACTTAATGCTCCAGGCATGCAAGCGGAGGCTACTGGACAACATTTGGTTATGGACTTCATGAACGGAATGGTCACTCTGAGCAACCGACTCCCCGTCACCAACGCTCGTGAGATGACCCCAGTCTATTTGAAACGAGAGTCCGTTCAAGTTTGGTCGCCTGAGGTACACTATCAAAGCGCGAGCGCATTGGCAACCACCTTAGACGAACCTGGTAGATCAACATCGGCTTCAACTGAAAACCGAGTCGGTGCAATACAGGCCTATGGGGCGGGACGGGCACAAATCGACAACCAAGGCGATGCCTGGAAACTATCGTGGGGTGAGCGGCTCATAGTGCGTCCCGACCCGAACGATCCAGAAAAAGACGTAGTCGATATCAAAGGAAGTGCTAATATCAGCAGTCCCGCGCATGGAAGGTTTCGATCGGAACAACTTTATCTTTGGCTAACACCTGTGACAACCAAACTTGCCGCGCAACTTGCTCCTCAGTACCCAGACGGAAACATACCAAAGTCGCTTCCGGATCGAATGATGGCAGACGGCAAGGTGGATGTTGATTCTCCTTCGCTGAGAGCTAGTGTTGAAAAAATGCAAGTTTGGTTTGTATACGAGCAATCGATTGACAATGTTGCCGCGACGATACCTGTCTCGGCTATCAACGGCTCTAAACCAATCCGAGGTACAGGAATTGAATCTCGAGTCACAGCATTGCCAGTTGGTATGGCAAACATCGCAGAGGAGAAACCTGCGGCCAAGGCTTTTAACCTATTGCCATCGACCGGAATTGCGGCCTCCCCTTTAAAACAACCTGTTTCACCGAATGTTCCTGGACGCTCCAGCGGTTTGTTGGCAACCAATCCGGCGCCGCCCATGATCGTCACCGCCAAAACCATGCGTGCCAAAGTTTTAAGGACTGGCAACCAGAGCCGGATTGAGGACCTCATTTTAGATGGCAGTTTTGCGCTGACAAAAAGTCAAGTATCCGATGATTCCCCGTGGCCGTTTACCGCGACTGGAGATCAATTGCTGCTTAGCCAAACGAAAAATGATACCAGTGACATCACGATACTTGGGCAGCCAGCCAAGGTCGCAGTTGGAAGCGGTTGGGTAGTTGCAACTGAGTTAAGACTAAAGCAAAGCGAGAATCAGTTTTGGATTGATCACCCGGGTGAATTGGTCATTCCAATCGAAGCGCTACAAAAGAACTTGGCAAGTCAATCGAGCGCTAACCTTGTAAGCCTGCCAAGTCTCACCAACCGTCCCGTTCCATCCAACTCAATTGCACTCTCGCGTTCGCTTCCACCTAGTAGCGGTGGCAGTATTCGTTGGCATGAACCGCCTCGAATACAGTGGGGTAAACGCATGACTTTTGACGGCCGAACAGCCAGATTTGGTGGCGGTGTGATTATGAACTGTCGGATGGAAACAGATCCTAAGACCCTTTGGCATATAGAGGCTCGTTCGAATCAAATGTCAGTTGAAATGGAGCAACCGGTTTCGTTGCGAACGGCAAATAGCGGCAACCAACCACGTCAATCGCAAATATCGGTGGTTCGCTTGGAGGACAACGTTGACCTCCAAGCGGTACAAACCGATCTTGAAATGCAGCGTCGATCGATCGAGCATATGAAGGTGCCGCAACTCGACATCATGGTTCCTACGCAGTTGTGGTTGGCCCACGGTCCCGGCGAGATTTGGAGTCGACGTCTTGGAAACAACAACCCCATCGGTGGCGTCTTACCTGTTTCGAATCCCTCAAACCCAACGATCTCCGACCGCTTCGCAGAAAATGGAAAACAGTGCATCCACCTCAGCTTTATCGGCCGAATGGAAGGCAACCTGGCACAGCGACGAGCGACTTTCTACGATAGTGTAGAAGCTTTGATTGGGCCGATTGCTTCATGGGACGATGCGCTAAACGTTCACACTCTTGAACAGCTCGGGCGAAATCAAAGTACATTGCGTTCGAACCAACTCGATATCTTCGACGCTTCGGGATTGAGTTGGAACCAACCTCAAAACAATAGCAACGGTGCAGTCAAT
>JANLUJ010000828.1:0-2532 GCA_031363425.1 Pirellula sp. | reverse complement strand
CAGGTCGATCCTCGCTGTTGAGTCCCGACTTACCCGCATCGGAGAATTCGTGAATTATTTCAACGCCATTCTTATCAGCCCATTCTCGCACTTGATCCCGCTGAATGGGGATCGAATTCTCTTGTCTGTCCTGTGCCGAATGCCGATAGTATGCGATCGCACGCACACGCTTTGGCGCATCGGGATTTTCAACCTCATCTGATTCCCACCACTGTTTCATGTTATGCTTCCTTGTATCGTTGCTCTGACGCCAGGATCACCGCTGGCCGTCGACTACGCGCACACAATTACCTCGTGTGGAAGGGAAGCTCAAGCGGATGTGGGGGAAATTGAGCGAGGTTATCTCGATAGTCGCGAGAATGATGATTCAGAGAAGTGAACCAACCTGTGGACATCGACGATTGGCGTGCCCACGAAAGTAAGAATGAAGTCATTTGCGAATCACCAGTTGTGGTTGGCATCTAGAGCGTTGCTAGAGCGCATCGTCCCCGAGCGGTTTACAAGTGCCGGTGTAGATCAATAGCTTGTTGTGTAGAACGCTGAGTCGAAGGGAGCGGTCGATCTCCTGGAACCTACCAATCCGACTGGCATCGACACAAAGTACGTAACCGATGTCCGAGCATTTCCCCAAATCCTCCATCATCTCGTTAAATGCAGGACGTACCTCGTCAATGCTCCCTGACTTCCCTACATCCGAGTATTCGCGGAGGATTTCAATGCAATACTTAGCCGCCCACGCTCGTACGTGAGCTTGCTGGACGGAGATTGAATGCTCCGATTGATGCTCTGATGAACTGCGGTAGTACGCAATCGCACGAACACTCTTTGGGATATCAAGATCTTGAATTGCGACGGTTTTAGACTGCTTCATGTTCGTTTTCCCTATGTTGCTGTGGAGACACTGCTGGCCGTTGCGCACACAGTTACCTCGTGTTGGAGGGAAGCTCAAGCGGATGTGTGGCGATTTGAGCGAGGTTGGTTAGAAGGATGAGAGAAAGGAAGACTTCAACCAAAGCCAATCCTGTGGATTGATGAGTTCGTTCAGCGGCAATCGCAAGAATTGGATGCTGCGACGTTGCGAGTCCCGAACGATACGATAGAGACACCGACTTGCGACCCTGTTCACAAGAAGCCGAAGCATTTCATTTTCAATTTGGGTTAGCAAGTGTAGAATGCGAATGGTACTTGGCTTTGGAAATCCCACTCCCTATGATGCGCACGCAACTTTGGCGCTTCTCAGGATCAAAGTTTGCCTGGAATTGTCTCAGCGATCCCTTCCTTGCCAAGTAATTCTTTCGCCTCTTCGCGGAAACGTTGTAGATCTTGATCATTCGGTTCGTGCTGTTGCATCCATTTATCCGCCTTGATGTAGAAGTCGCGTGCATGTTCATAGTCACCGAGCTGCCAATGGGCCATGGCAAAAAAGAAACCGTCGAAACGGGTTGTGAAACCGGTGCCATCCTGGCTGAGTATGAGGGACTTCTGCAACGCATCCCTTGCCGCTTGATAATTTCCATTGCGATAATACGATACGCCTAGTGTATTCCAAACTACAGCCACCGTTGGGTCGAGTTCCGTAGCTTTTTTGGCCAATTCAATCGCTCTTGCAGGATCTCGAAACTGCATATCACTGCAGGTTGCCAGCAGCCAAGCTAGGTCGTTAACGGATTTGGCACTAGCCGAGTTGAGTTCGATCGCTTTGCTTAGCGCAACGACGCCTGCCTCAACCTCTCCGTTTCTCGCCAATGCGACGCCCATCCCGCTATAGGCCCCCGAAAAATTCGGCTCAAGCTCGACCGTCTTACTGTACGCCTCAACAGCCGAACTGAACTTGCCACTTTCAGTCAGTACGTGGCCGAGGTTGAAGTGCGCTGCAGAATGCTCCGGATTGATTGCGATCGCTTCCCGATAGGCGTCAGCGGCCGCCTCCAACTCTCCTTTGCCTGCCAAAAGAATGCCAAACCGGAATCGAGCTGATGACTCATAGTCTTGCAGTTCCCCTTCTGAGCTTGCTAATAGCGGATTGTATTTTAAGGCTTTTTGATAGGAGTCTCTCCCTTCGTTGTAACGTCCGCTCAACGCAAGTTCCCATGAACGATCGAAGTATCTCCAAGCTGCAGCGCTGGCATAGGTTTGTCCGCCACTCTGTTCAAAGCCTCGAAAAGCATCCAATGTCGTTGTGCCTGAAATCAGTTGACGGCCATCTTCACTCCACCTCAGCTTTCCGTCGCCCCAACTAGTTAGTTAGCCGTGAATCCTGCCTTAGTCCAACCTGTGGAAATCAAAGAAGAGTGTCGGAAAGAATCGGACGCTTCATAACACGGAGGTAGGCTGTTCAAATCCGTCTCGTGAGGTTTGACGATTGGTAGCGAACGGATGCCTGGGGGTTTTGGGAAAGTGAGGTTAAGGATCGGATTGGCGGCGTTAGTTGGAGAAATGCCAGCTGAATCAACGATTGTGGAAGGAGCAAGCTCTTAACCTGGATGGGACAAACCTGTGGAGACGCGGTCTAATTCCCGCATACGCCTGACG
>JANLUJ010000795.1:0-4616 GCA_031363425.1 Pirellula sp. | reverse complement strand
TATCTCTCGATGAATGAGATCCCAATTCTAGGACGCATGCGGGTCGGAAACTTCTTTGTGCCCTTTAGCTTGGAACAAGTGACCAACGATACCAATAATGCTTTTATGGAGCGGTCGATTCCTACCCAGGGTGTATTTTCTGCGGACCGCGAGGTCGGCGTCGCCCTGTACAACTGCAATGATACCAAGAGCGTAACATGGTCGAGCGGAGTCTTTTTGGACAGCGTCAGTGAAGCAACAAAAGAACGAATCGACGACAATCAAGGCTGCCGAGTGAGTGGCAGACTAACTTGGTTGCCCTACTACGATGAACCAAGCAACGGTCGATACCTTGTACACACGGGACTGGGCGTTTTGTACACACACGATCAGGACAAAAGGGTTCGATTTCGGGCAAGGCCACAGATTCGCGAAGGAACTCGGATTATCGATAGCGGGGTCATACTAGCTGACGACTATACGACCGGAAACGTTGAGTCCGCCATCGTATGGGGGCGGTTTTCAGTGCAAAGCGAAGCATTTATTTCGTCGGTACATCAACTTAACGGATCGACGAATCAATTGAATGGTGCTTACCTGCATTCGAGTTTCTTCCTCACCGGCGAGAATCGGATTTTTGAAAGGTTCGGCCAACATGGAGCACAATTTTCTCGCAATGCACCGTACACCAACTTCTTTTTGACGCCAGGTGGGAGTGGATGGGGTGGCTGGGAAGCCAAAGCGCGATGGTCGCATTTAGATCTCAACCAACTCAACGCCGGACAGTACAACGACTTTACTTTGGGTTTCAACTGGTACTGGAGTGATCGAGTTCGAATGATGTTCGATTGGATTCACCCCATTACGAGTCAGCAAGCGGTCTTCGGCGCTACCAATTCAGATATCCTCGCAAGTCGATTTGACTTTAATTGGTAAGGCTTGCGAAAATGAAAATCACCATTGACCCTATTTCACTAAACATTTCGATGCGCTCAAACCCTATCTTGCTTTGTGTCTTGTTGTTCAGCCACCTCACGATTGCTTCCCGCTCTTTAGCAAATGACCGTTGCTGTGCGCACTGCGGCTGCCACGAGCGCGTCAACAAGGTCTGCCGATTGGTGCGAGAAGAAAAGAAGATTACTGCCACGTGCTGGGGAGTCGAAGAGGAAGCGTTCTGCGTAAACGGCCCGAGTTGCGAAGGTTGCAAGCATTGCGAAACGATCTGCCGGAAAGACCGCAGCGACAAAGCGGATTCAAAGGTATGCTCAGAATCCAAAGCTTTGACTTGGACGAATTGGATACCACAATCGAACGCATCTGTTTTGACCAAAAAAAAGCTAATGAAGAAAACCGTAACGAAATCCGTTCCTAGTTTCCGTTGGGTCGTCGAAGATCTCTGCGATCAGTGCCGCGTCAAAGCCAAGTCAAAGAGCGAAAAGGCTGAACCCAAGAGCGAAAAAGCTGAACCCAAGAGCTGAGTTCCGCTCGACAATGTGGCTAGTTGAGCCTGAGGCGCTAGCCGATTTCTAGCAGCGTAACTCGGCTAGCAAGTCTTCCCTCTTTCCAATGCTTGCAAAAAACTTGGGACCGTTCGCTCTGTTTAACTTGGAAACAGAACAATCCAGCAGGACAAGCCTGCGGAATTTCTGAATCCCACCGGCTTGACCGGTGGATCGTTCGGGCTTTTTGGCTACATGCGGATCAGCGTACAAAGAACTCAGCTGCTCGACTGGCAGGTTACGGTGGCGTTTGAATGAGTTCTAGTTCGGGGAGCGCTACCTTTACTCCCGATTGACTAAAAACCACTGGGACGACTTCCTTGGATACGGCGGCATCGTAAACCAATCCAAGATACTTGTGCGCTGGGGTAGAAAGTCTAAGAATCCAACTGAATATTATCACAACTAACTTCTTAAAGAATCCTAGGTTCCGATCCACGATAATTTCCTCTTCCCCGACTTCGATGATCCAACGTTCAGATGCAATCGGAAGTAGCTTTTGCCGTTGAAGCTCTTTGAGGACATTGCGAATGTCAGGCTGTTCCATGTAACCGTATTTGACCACAACCGTATGGATGTCGTTTCCAAGTTTCGTCACCTTGAATCGGCTCTCTTGTTTAATAGTCGCAACGTTCATTTGATTGACATGCAACAGAACGACTTGCGACGGTAACACGCCATACTTCTTTAGAAAAACACGGAGCACGACTGGCACGTAGGAGTCTTTTGACTCAATGGGTCGAGAACACAGAAATACTGACGCGCGATCGCTTTCAACCAGGCGACGATTTCCTTGAATCAGGAGCCGAGCTGCTGGCAGGTTTTCTTGGATTGCCATCTCAATGTCATCCAATTTTTCACGAAGTGCGACAAGCCATTCAATTTTTTTCCCTTCACGAACTCCAAAGTCATAGAATGCGCTGGCAAGCGCCTGTCGCCCCCATTGCCAGATCATCATGCCCGTAACCAAGACGGATGCAATGAGGACAGGAACGTAGCCACCGTGAGCAATCTTGAGCAAATTGCTCGTGAAGAATAGTAGGTCGACAATGAAGATGGGGACACACACGGCCATCACCAGTCCAACATGCCAACGCCAACGATAGTAAGCGACGTATCCGAAAATCAAAGTCGTTATTCCCATGGTGCCCGTGACCGCAACACCATAGGCAGCGGCCAAATTTCCAGATGTTTGAAAGACGATGGTTACCCAAACGCAACCCAGAAATAGGGCCCAATTCACCGCAGGAATGTAGACCTGACCTTCGCCATGTGTGTCCGTATGGAACACCTGAAAGCGAGGAACAAAGCCTAGTGCTGTCGCTTGTTTCACGATGGAAAACATACCCGTAATCAGCGCCTGGGATGCGATAATCGCGGCCATGGCTGCGATCGTCATGTCACAGAAACTGATCGCTTTGTCCAACCACTCAATTTGAGTCTGAGGTGTGATAGCGTAGAAAGTATTGGCCCTGGGGGGAACTCCCTTTTGAAGCATGTAGGCGGCTTGTCCCGCATAGCAAATCAAGAGACTCGGCAATACGATCATGAACCATGAATACATCACGGGTACGCGCCCGGAATCGCGAGGCGATACGCTATCACCTTCTCGACAGGGTGTGCTACTTGCACGGGAAAAGTGTCCTAAATCAGCATACTTGGCTTCTCCTCCGGTGACGGCGAGAACGACCACGCCCAATACAACAAGTGCTCCCACCCAAGGAAAGCTGAGAAGGAATTGAATGGCGTAAAGGGGGTTGAAAGCCAGAAAAACTTCTGGATTGGATATAATCCACGGCAGGCCTTTGAATGCAATCCACGGAAACCAAACGGAGATCATAAACCATCCGAAAAGCCCGCCGACCTTGCTCGTGCCTCGCCACTGCATTTTGAAAAGAAATACCAAGCATACAACGGTTACGATGACGGATAGAGTTTGGCCCAGAGGCTCAAATGCACCGAGCATACTAATCGGAGGCGTGATAATTCCGTCCGCTGCGAGCAATGCAGCAGCACACACAACCAGAAAACTGACGACCGATCCGGCCAATATCTTGCCTGTATAGCCTTGAAGTAGACTCCATAGCGCGAACGTTCCTCCCTCTCCACGATGGTCAGCTCGCATAATCAACAAATCGTACTTGACGGTTAAAAAAATAAGTGCCCAGATCACTAAGCTCAGACCGCCAAGAATTTCGCTTCTAGTCAGCAGGTCACCTCCCACCAGCACCAGTGCCGCCGCTCGCTCATGTCCGAGATGATGGTGCTTTAGCAGGATGGTTTCTCGGGTAATTTCCATGACCGTGTAAAGCACGGAGGTCCCGATGTCGCCGTAGACAGTCCCGGTGGCTTGTCGTATTCGATGCCATAAGGAGTCACCCAGCAATAACGGTTCCGATTCGTCTGAATGGGCATCACAAATTTCTGTCTCAATATTGTTTTCGTTTATAGTCATCGTTGTGTTGGTAACTTGTAACAAGCAGGTTCAGTAAGGATCATTGTGTATTGGCTTTGATGAATCGATAGCCTACCCCTGGCTCGGTTAGAAAATACTCTGGGCGAGCTGGATCGCGCTCTAGTTTCTTTCGAAGGTTGGCAACGAAGACGCGGACGTAATGCAATTCCGCCGTATCGTTCGGACCCCAAACTTCACGAAGCAAAAAACGATGAGTAAGCACCTTGCCATGGTGCTTGAGCATTGTTAGCAGGAGCTTGTATTCCAATGGCGTCAAATGGACTTCGTGGTTGTTGCGGCGAACGACCCGAGCCGCAAGATCCACTTGGACGTCCCCAAAGACAAACACAGAAGATTCACTCGTATCCGAGACCGTATGCCGCAGGGCTGTGCGAATACGCGCTAGCAGTTCGCCGATGCCAAATGGCTTCGTCACAAAATCATCTGCCCCTCCATCGAGCGCAAGAATTTTTTGAGCTTCCTGGTCGCGGGCGGATAGAACGATAATTGGAACCTTGGACCATTCCCGAAGTCGACGAATGATTTCTTGGCCATCAGAATCAGGCAGCCCAAGATCCAAGACGACGAGATCTGGCGGTGTTTGTTGGGCGACGACTAATCCTTCCGCCCCCGTGCTCGCTTCATTCAAACGATAGTCTTCATCCGAAAGCGAAGCTCTCAAG
>JANLUJ010000771.1:0-2691 GCA_031363425.1 Pirellula sp. | reverse complement strand
ACAGGTCCGATACGAGTTCGATGAAAAATCTTCGAGCAACTGTCGTACCATAGGCCAAAGTCGAAACAATTCAATGCGGGCGCGCAGTATGACTTTGCCGGATACGGTAAGCCAAAGTTCTTGAACAAGCACGGAATCAATGCGTTCTTGATTACCGAAGAGGTAATGGCCGTCATGGAAGACTATGGATTCGTGATTGGAGTTCCAGTTTGGGACCGTTGGATCGTCTGGCACATGCTGATGCATCGATTCAAGAATCAAGCCAAGCTTACTCCGGGATTGTTGCATTTGAATCATCCGCTAGGATGGTCGGAAACCGACTTGGCAAAAGGAATGGAAATCATGCGGCGCGAGTACGGTATTGGTCAAAAAGGACTGTCTGTGGCAATCTGCGATGTGACTGGGAGGTTGCAAGTTAAAAAAGGGAGTCGCAATTCCCCGACTCGTTCTTTTTCCAAACCCCGATGACAGTGCTTTTCATGGTATTGAAGGACGAAAATGCGCTCATTACTCCAACTGAGCCAGCGCGCTCCGGTTTGGGTGACGTTTGGGTGACCGGTGCGTCGACTCACCGACGTTTGTTAGTTAGCAGATGTCCTCCCCGTTGGTCTAAGACAAGTACAACAGAGACGAAATGGCGATGGGGGCCACCTCGTAATTCCAATTTGACGAGAGAAGAAGGTCGAATTGTGCCAAAACGTTGCGATCAACGACCGTGGGACTATTCCATCAATTTCTTGATCTCCCCGAGCATTTTCGTGATTTGATCATACTCAAATTGGCTACGCTTAACATTCATTTGTTTGTCAATCATGAACTTTGCGATGGTTTGCGCGTTCAGTAGGTGTTCGTTGCACTTGAAATAGTTCTTTTGATCTGCATATATGTTGGAGAGTCGAGTATGTGTGACCAGCACGTCCCTGAGAGCGAGAGCTGATTCGGCGTTTTTCTGAAGCATCTTCAAACGCATAGCAAGTGATTCTGACAGGAGAGCCAGAGCTTCCGATTCTTTCCCGAGAACTGTATTCGCTGCACCCATTTTCTCTAATGACAACGCAAGCTCGCGTTCTATTCGTGCATTTTCAGGATCCTGATCCAGCATTATTCGTCTTTGATCTCGCCCCTGCGCATACCAGTAAAGTGCCAACTCCCCGTTTTCAAGGTTGAGGAATGCATCACCCATCCGATCAATCGTAACTACCATAGAACGAGCATAGACTTCATTCTCTGAGTCTTCGCGATAGAATTTTTCGCGAATCGAATAGGCTCGCTCGTACTTCGCCAGTGCGTCTTGATGGCGATTCAATTTAGCATAGACTTCGCCAAGTGTATCGAGAAGATTTGCCATCCCGTAATTGGCAAACTTGTCATCGGGATTTTCAGTAATCAGACTATCTCGTAACGTAAGCGCTTCTTCCGTTGCTTCCCGCGCCTTTTCAAATTCACGAGTTACTGTCCATAGGCGGCCAAGACTTTCTAGTGAAATCGCTAAACCGTCGACAGTGTCCGATGACTTTCCCTCAGTCGCCCATGAAAGAGCCTTGGCATGAGCCGCCTCTACACGCTCAAAAGCTTGTAGGGTGTCGCCCATTTGAAGGTGCATTCGACCAAGTTCGTTTAGGTTGATGATGTAGTTGCGTTGTTCTTTACGTGCCGTCAACATTTCTGAAGACTCTTGTAATTGAATGGCTTCTTGTAAGGCTTGAATCGCTTTCGGCATTTCACCGGAACGCTCGTGCACAGCAGCGAGTTGCGACAACGTATCAGCAATGCGAAGCCTCGCTCGTTCTTTATCATCTGCTTTTACCTCAAGTTCTCTAGCGATCACTAAGCACCGATTGAACAATGATCGCGCTAAGTGCAATGCTGAAGAAGTTTCCTGCGGTACAGTTGAATCGGTTCTTAGCATAGTGCTCGGTACGTCGCCGAATTCGAGCACAAGTCTCCCCAGCTCCTGTAACGCGGACCACGTGCTCTGATCGATGGAGCTGCGAGCTACATAGTCGGAAGCCACACGTTGTAGTTGCTCAAGAGAGGTATTCAGTAAGCGTCGACGAACCTTGCTGCTGCCGGGCATATCTTTTACTGCAGACTGAATATCCGCAACTACACCTTGCAAGGTGGACAAGGCCAATTGGCTTTGCTCTTTAGCCACACTCGCACTTGCGAGCGCATTTTGTGTTGCTTCCGACTCTCTAGTCAGGCTGGAATTCAGTTCCTGGTTTCGCGTATCCAGTTGACGATTGACGACTTTAAGCTGTTGGTTTTTGCTGCCGAGTATCGATGAGAACGCAACCAACCCAAGTGATGCGACAGCAATACCAGAGACAACAGTAGCGGTTGCAGTGGGATGTTTGCGTATCCATCGAAGTACTTTTGTGGCCCAGGATTCTTTCTTGGAGCTAACCGGTTCGTCAGCTAGAAAACGTTCGACGTCTTCTGCAAGCTCGCGTACTTTGGCATACCGCAGCTTCGGTTCTCGAGCCATAGCTTTCATGCATACCGATTCCAGCGATTGTGGGATCTCCTTTCTCCAAGAGCGAGGATTCGGGAAATTTCCAGACATAACGGCGTTAAGAATGGAAACGACATTTGAACCTTCAAAGGGTGCATGCCCTGTCAAAATATGATAAAGGGTGGCTCCCAAACTGTATGTATCTGAAGCGGGTCCAAGCAAGTCATGTTGGCCCG
>JANLUJ010000755.1:0-4490 GCA_031363425.1 Pirellula sp. | reverse complement strand
GTTGACTGGACAATCAGCAGCGATCGAAAACGAGGCTTCTTCCAATTGCTTAAGACAATCACCAACGGTCAATAGATGGACGACGCATCGCAAAAGCTGCCGCGCCGCAAACGCTATGCAGGCCGAAATCCGAGGAGCTTTGCCGATAAGTACAAAGAACATCAGTTGGAACTTTATCCAGAGGATGTTTCAAAGATTATCCTGCGCGGCAAGACACCGGCTGGCACGCACCGCCCCATTATGGTCCGCGAGGTCCTCTCCTCGCTTGCGTTGCATCCTGGCGATATCGTCGTGGATTGCACGCTTGGCTATGGTGGACACGCGTGTGAATTGCTGTCGGCCATCCAGCCTGGCGGTCGCTTGCTCGGCGTTGATGCGGACCCAATCGAACTCCCAAAAACAGAAGCAAGGCTCAGAGCACTCGGGACTCCTCAAGCATCCATCGTATTAGGTCGTATGAATTTTTCTGGTGTATCGCAGTTCTTAGCATTGCATGCTCCTGAAGGTGTTGACGCTTTGCTGGCCGATCTAGGTGTTTCATCAATGCAACTCGATGATCCGGACCGCGGTTTCAGTTTCAAAGTCGACGGCCCCCTCGACATGCGGATGAACCCTAACCGAGGAATGTCGGCTTCAACTTTGTTATCGACTCTGAGTGTCGCAGATTTTCGTGCAATGCTGGTTGACAACTCGGACGAACCAAATGCGGAAAGAATCGCAAATGCAATTGTCCAAGCCCACTCCAGAAATCCGATTAAGACAACGCTTGCCTTGGTTCACGCAATTCGAGCATCACTTCATGGTCAAGTCATGATCGATTCAGATCTGGCCATCCGACGCGTTTTTCAATCGCTGCGTATCGCAGTCAACGAAGAATTTCGCGCGCTCGATATGTTTCTCAAACAATTGCCGTTCTACATGAAAAAGGGGGGGCGAATTGCTATACTCACCTTTCATTCCGGTGAAGATCGCAGAGTGAAAGCGTCGTTCAAACAAGGCTTTCAAAATGGGTTATTTAGCTACGTCACTCAAAACGTTATTCGTCCTTCGGCAAAAGAGCTCAAAGACAATTCACGTTCGAGTTCCGCCAAACTCCGTACTGCAATTCGAAGGTAAAAAATATCCAGAATCGAACGCGCCTGATTGTTTAACCCCCGATCCAACAGCGACGGATTCGCATTTGCAGCCGTCGCCGTTGGCTTGGGGTAAACGATTTAGATTTGAGCTATGCAGGTTTGTGCTCTGCGACTTCGTGGGCTTAGCGATGAGAAAAGTAGTGACACGAACGGTGCATTCGTCAGCCGAGCACTGTCACTATTTCTTTGCTTCGGGCTTAACGGTGCCCTTCTTCTTGTCCTGCTTTGGTTTCATGCCCTTTTTGTCATTCTTCTGACTGTTGTTGCCTTTTCCCATGGTCTTATCCTTTTACATCGAGGCCGAAATGAATAGTAAACGCACTATGCCCGAATATAGCAGAATCCCGTACACACTTGATAGTTCAGCCGACCGTTTTTTTTGGCTGACGCACAGTTACTGATCAAATCGTGAATGCCATTCTCCCACTGCCCCAGGGTAAGTTGCAAACACAATTTCGGTCAGTTCTTTAGCTCGTTTTATGTCACCCATAGAACGCATGGTTTGAACGGTTCTAGCTCTCGCTTCCATCCAAACTTCGCTTCCGGCAGGAAATCCCTTGGCAAGTTGTCGAAATTGTTGGATTGCTTGCTCCCGTCGACCACTCAGCGTTTGGAACACTCTGGCTGTCCGATAACTCCACCATGGACTCGTGGGCTCCGATGCGATTGCAACTTTGAAAGCCGCCTGTCCCACGTCAAGATCGCCGGACCAACATTGGATGGCAGCTCGGTATAGTTGCATCGAACGACCAAACTGAATTGACTGCGACGGGCCAATGCTGCCGGACAAGAGTTTTTTTTCTTGTCGCTCAAAGCCACTAAGGCGATCAACATAAAAGCGGAGACCAGCCAGTTCTGTCTGGTCATTCGACTTACGAGTGCCATTCCCGACGACCCGCTGAAATTCCAATTCCGCCGTCGTCCAAACCATCGCGATGTTCGATACAGGTTGTGCATCATCTGGCAAAAATGCAGAAGGCATCCCAGCTATGGATTGACTCAAGAAGGAAACAGCAGGAGAACGCGAATCGGAATGGGTTCGAATATTACTTGTGCCAGCAATCGGAGATGGCCAGCGGCCTGCCTCGCTAATCGCCGACAATATTGATTGGACCGCGACTCGATCATTGGGGTCCGCCTTCTCAAGCAATTTTGCTTGTAACTCATGTAAGCTCGATTGCAACTTCCTCATGGTCCCAGAAACGTAGATCGAATGATCGTACCAAGCATCCTGTGTAGCCGTTGAAACCAAAGCAAATCGGCTCAGGGCTCTATCGAAATCAGACCACGGTTTTGGATTCGCTTCAGAATCCAACGCAGACTGCTTCGTAATGGCTAATCGTTTGCTCCATAGCGATACGAGGTCTGACAATTGGTCGGTCAATAGATAGAGGCGGTCTAGCTTCTCAAAAGCTACATCGGCCTGGGGAGTATCTGGCCATGTTTTTACGATGTCCATTAGCCTACCACGGTAGATCTGCTGTTTAAGTGCTGCCGCTTCCTCTGCTGGGTTTAGCGCACTCGCATCTGCGTCGACTCGTATCGCTTGGTCGAAACTCCAAATAGACATGATCGCTGCGTCGGGAGCCTTGGGTTGCTTGCTATAGGAAATAGCCGCTCGATGAAACTCGCATTCCGATAATTCCTTCCGTCCAATAGCGTACAAGACCGCAGCAGCTTCGATCGCAACGTCGAGTGAAATGGCCTCGTTGCCTGCACTGGCCGCCGAGAGTTCTGCTTGGCTTAACTTCTCTAGCGCCTCATCCCATCGTTTAGCTGAACTCAATTGCTTTGCCTCGGTCCTCAAGAGCTCGACTTTGAGCGAAGAAGAAGTTTGGATACTAGTTGCCGAATCATTGCTGCCAAAAAGGTTATTGGCTACGAGGATGGCGTCTGCACGTTGTTGCCAGTAGGAGCCGAACTTGATAGCGATTTCATTCTTGACCTGCATTGCTTTTTTTAGCTGAAGCTCGGATGTTGTTTGGCCTTTAGGAGCCGCGACTAGATTGGCGAAGTGTTCTATTGCAATTTCGGGAGCGACCGTCCAGCCGCCAACGCTGTCTAACCATTGGTTAGACTCGTCGATGTTTCCAAGATTGCGGCAAGCTTCTGCGGCAAGGCTAGCAATGCGTAGTCCCCACCGATTGATTTGTTTGGGCTTGCCCTCGACAGATTGTGTAAGTCGTTGGTTTAGCGATTTGATTCCCTTCAATGCTTCGGCTGGTCGCTCTAGGTGAATCAATGCGGTAAATCGCGCTAGCTCCATGTTCGATTTGCCTGCCCATCCTTCGTTGATGCGAAGCTCTGCTTTGTCGATCGCGGACGTCATTTCGGTGGCGGCGGCAATGCGTTCGGTACTCTTGGCGGGATAGTAAAGAGCACGCAGGAGCAAGAAATCGGTCTGAAGCAACAATATCTCGTTCGTCAAGCTCGACCACTGTTCCGTTGTCGGGTCCAATTTGTTGTTGGATTTGCCCCTGGTTGGAGCCTTGGAGACAAGCAACTGAAGTGCCTCTAATTCCTCTAAACAGTCTCGAATGGTAGCTAACGACCATTCTCGAATAGCCTTCCTTGCGGGAACCGCAATGAATGCGGCTTGCATTCGACGTAAAACATGCCATCGGCACCACTGCTGTTGCTGTTTCAACCAATAAAACCGACTAGACTCCGCATTTCGCAGCAGAATTTCTTGATTTGCTTCCAAAAGTTTTACCGCCGACGCTGGATCATCAATGATGGATGGATTCGCTGCAGTCTTCGCCGCAACAGATTGCATTTCAAGAAGCGACCATTGAGCCGCTGCCTCCGATTGAATACCTGCCGCCATGCTGTACCGGTCGCGACAGGTCTCAATCGCAATATCATAAAGCCCTGTCTTTATCAGCGATTCTACGAAACTGGCATCAGGATGGTCAAAGGAGAGCGACTGCCCGATCGCCACTATTCCGGGTTGCTTGATTTGCTCAGGCCCCTGGCCAAAGCAAACGAGGACTAAGATTTGCCAAGCACAAAAAGTCATGGATATCGATATTTGTTTTTGCTTAGACTTGTGCAATGCCACAAATTTCATCAGATTACAGATGCCTATTTTCCTTTCACGGATGATTTCATGCAATCGACTACTTTCGCTGGTGATTTCCGGACGCGAACTCTGGGAGGTGAAGCCGGAAGGGTTTCCGACCCGGAATTGATGCTGCGCTATCAGGGGCTGCTTGACGATCGAAAACTCCACTGGGTAACCTATCATAAACTGGATCGCGTTTTGGGTAGTGGCGGGCAGGGAATTGTATTTCTTTCTTGCAGGCAAGGTGCAGATGGATTTACCCTACCCGTAGCGATGAAAGTTTTTTCGCC
>JANLUJ010000717.1:0-3504 GCA_031363425.1 Pirellula sp. | reverse complement strand
GATCTTTGCCTCACGCGTGGACCGAACGAGTTCTGAAATTGCAACCCATTTCAGCACCAAACGATGTCAAACGATACTTTATGACGGACCGAGAGAGTGCGCATCTTTGCTTGATGTCAATTTTGCAGGGGAATAACTCCGAGATATTTTTCCCTAAAATGGATCCTAACCTCCATTTGATTACCTTTTCATCAGTTGCAGAAAGGTACTTACGAGATCTTGGATGGGAGCCTTTCCTATGCAGAAGCGAAGAGGAAGCGAGACTCCGCGTTAACGAACTGCGCTCAAAGGGAAAGTGGCCTTGTTTCTTTTTCAGTTCGGACACCACGGGAGAAAAAGACTTCGAAGAGTTTTTTGCGGAGGGCGAAAAAGTTGACTGGGATCGTTATTCCGACATCGGAATTGTCGAGAACCTTGATGTCGGTCGATCTCAAAATTTGTCTGCCTTTGCAGACGCCATTGCGACGATGCGAGACCGTAATCATTGGACCAGGGATGATGTGAAGGTTGCGTTTCAATTGCTCCTTCCGGATTTTCATCATTTGGATACAGGGAAGTTCCTTGATGGCCGGATGTAAAACAAAAAGATGGTAAAACGAATTTTGGAGATCATGATATCCGGCACCGTATTGGTTCTAGGATTTTTACCCTTGGCAGTCATTTCAATCCTACTCAAAATGACTGGCGAGCGAGAAGTGTTTTTTTTCCAAGAACGAATGGGCAAATCTGGAAAGGTCATTTACATTTCGAAGTTCGTGACCATGGTCAAGGAAAGCCCTGAGATCGGAACTCGCGATATTACGATCAAGAACGACCCACGCGTACTGCCCGTTGGCCGATTCCTACGGAAGTCAAAGCTTAATGAGTTCCCACAGTTTTGGGACGTATTTGTTGGGAAACTTGCGTTGGTCGGTTGGCGTCCTCTTATGCCAAAAGGGTTTGCAAACTACCCGAAAGAAGTGCAACAAAAACTGCTAACTATCAAGCCGGGACTGACCGGTCTGGGATCGCTATTCTTCCGAAATGAGGAAGCCATTGTCGCAATTGCGCAGAAGCAAGGCCTAGATCTTCCCTGTGTTTACAGGAATGACATTATGCCGTTCAAGGGGGCATTAGAATGTTGGTACGTTGACAACCAAAGCCTTTGGGTCGATACCAAAATCGTCATTGCAACCGCCTTCGCTGTCTTAAGGCCAAATTGGAAAGGCTATCGCAATTGGTTTCATGGATTGCCGGTACCCGAGTCTTCGTTGATCAAAGAGCAGTTCAACGGGGTTGTCGGCAGTGGACAAACAGCCGTCAGCGGGACGCCATCGTAGAACGGTTGAAACACTCTGACGGTGCAAGGTCACTCTCGGCAAGAGTGACCTACGGTAGGTCGCACCTGCCGGGTGCGACTGGGAAGCACAAGTGACTGTTTCACACTGCCAACGAAACTTATTCCAAAAATCTATGACTGAAACTCCACGACTACAATTGAGCCTGACTGACTGGGCATTTTTGATTGCCATTGTCTGTCTTGCGCCGATGCTTTGGATTCAATGCACCGCTCTTTGGTCCCTGCCTCATTTCCAATTCTTCCCGATGGCTTGGCTGGGCTTTGCGTACTTTGCGCACGATCGATTGGGTGGTCTGGCCTCGTGCCGATCCTGGCTTCGACTTCTGTCTGGCGCGGGCATCGCTGCAATCTGTTTGATTGCCGCAGGGGAATCGGTTTTTATCTCTTCACCTTGGCTCGCGTACGCTTCCGCCGTCGGACTGGTTGTCGCATGGCTTCTTCTGCGAGGAAACAACCTGCGATGGCAACCTGCCGTTGGATTGTCAAGTGTATTGTGGATGACGCTGCCGTTTCCAGCTGGATACGATCAGAAACTAATCCAACTCCTTCAACGACAGTCCAGTTCCTTTACGAGTGTCATTCTCGATTGCATTGGCATTGCGCATTTGCCAGAGGGCAACGTTCTCGAGCTAGCCCAAAAGCGTTTGTTCGTCGATGAGGCTTGTAGTGGCGTTGACAGCCTTTATGCGTTAATGGCCATTTGCCTGTGTCTCGTGCTTTGGTTTCGGCAGCGATTGTTCGTCGCGGTAATATCACTTTCCCTCGTACCGGTTTGGGCCTCTTGTGGAAATATTGTTCGATTGGTTTCTATCGTTCTTGGAATCGAATGGTTAGGAATCGATCTGTCGCATGGAATGCAACACACCATCCTCGGCTTGTTGGTATTTGCCGGGGCGTTTAGTTGTGATTTCGCCTTCATTCAGTTCGCAGGAGCCGTGTTTAGACGAAAAACGATTGGAGATAAACCATTACCGGTCAGCTTGCCCGGTTCCGCTACGACTTCGACTAATTTGGAAATCCCCACTTTGCTTCAAAATGGGGGGAAATTGCAAATCGTAGCTTGCAGCCTTTTCGTTCTGTTATTCCTCGGCCTAGGTGTCTTTTCCCTACAAATACTTTCACGAAGGACACTGCACAGCTATCCGACGATCGACAAAGAAGCGCTTGCAAGAGTCAAGGAATCGCAGGAACTGCCGAAACGACTCGGTGACTGGCAATTCGAATCGTATCAAAACCTGGAAAGGAGTCGCGAGAGCTCTCAGGGACAATTCTCAAACGTTTGGATGTACCGAAGTCCGATCGGTCGAGTCATGCTGTCCACCGACTTCCCTTTTCGCGGCTTTCATTTGCTAGATATTTGCTATCAGGGAGCAGGTTGGAGACTCAACACGGCGTCTCGCCAAATCGAACAGTCAACCACCAATTCGCCTGACGTGAAAGACGTGTTCTACATGCACGTTTTGGACATGACAAATGACGAAGGAAGGTGTGCTTATGTTGCGTACGCCCTTTTTCAACTCGATGGAACGCCTATTCAGAGTGCGGCCAAGGGAGTACGGGGACTTGAACGATTCGAACAAACCATACTTGAACCGGTATCGTTTCAAATTCAAGTCATGCTGGATTCCAATGAAGCCATAGCTGCTGACAAGCGTGAAGAAGTGCATCGCAATTTGGCGATTGCGGTCGCACAGTTGCGCTCGAGTTTTCAGCAGCTGAAGACAGGCGTAAGATAGTACGTTGGACCGCACGCTTTATTTAGCCATGAAGCAGAACAATCCGGCAGGACAAGCCTGCGGTATTTCGGAATCCTGGGGTGCCAAATGTCAACTAGCATGCAGCCTACCGATATGACTAATGACGAAAACGAATTGGCGGGCACGCTGCATGAGCATTGGCGGAAAGGAATTCCAACTTTCATCTTGCTCGTCCTGGCAGTTGTGGTTTCGAGCTATTACAGCTGGATAGTAAAGCCAGGAATTCGAGAGCTATATACGAGTAAGGTCAGAACCAACCTCGCCGTTTTGGGCATGAAGCCTGTAGATACAATCGAACCGATGGCTAGCGATGCTCAGCCGTCCACGGACATGCCTTCGAGCAAAAGGATTGAGCTTCTAAAGGAAACGCAGCTGTACCTGCGACGACTCGTCGGCTGGAATCCAACA
>JANLUJ010001085.1:0-1622 GCA_031363425.1 Pirellula sp. | reverse complement strand
GGTATTGGCACGTGATTTCTCCTCGAGATTTGCTTCCAACGCTTTTCTCATGGAGCGGTTGTGCAACGCGGCAATGGTCAGCAGACTTGCGATTCCGATGGCGATGGATGCGAATAGGGCCGCCAGAGCAGGCTTCCGCTTCGTCCATTTCATGATTCGGGTTACCCAACCTGCTGGTCGAGCCGAAATCGGTCGACCAGATTGAAATCGCCGCAGGTCGTTCAGCAAATCGCTAGCAAGTGCGTATCGTCGACTTGGCGACTTTTCCAAACACTTGAGGCATATCGTTTCTAGATCCCTAGGCAATCCAGCGCGAAGGCTAGTAGGCCGTACTGGCTCCTGCGAAATCACTAGCTCAAGAGTCTCGATGGGACTAGCACCCTGAAACGGTGGTCGACCAACCAGCACTTCGTAGAAGACCGCCCCCAAGGAATAGATGTCTGACCCAATGCCCGTTGCTTGAGTATTGCCTCGCGCCTGCTCGGGAGACATGTAGCTTGGCGTACCGATCAGGTCGCCCGTGAGAGTCGGGCTATCGACTTGGTCAACTCGCTTGGCGAGTCCAAAGTCTACGATCTTGGGCTGAAGTTCGTTTCGTGAATCGTTTCTACTCAGCGAATCATTGGAAGGAAGTTCGGTCCCTGCCAATAGAATGTTGGAGGGTTTCAAATCGCGATGAATGACAGAATGAGAGTGTGCATCCTCGCACAAGCTCCATCGCAATGTAGGGCTTGCCGTCCTGCTCGCCAACGTCGTAAATCTGCGCGATGTTCTCATGTCGTAGCGAGGCGGCTGCTTCGGCTTCCCGGCGAAAGCGACGAAAGTCCTCGCGGTTAGCTAAGTCGCCGCGAGCAATCATCTTTAGTGCAATTTGACGGCGCAACGCAGGTTGCCATGCCAGGTACACGACTCCCATTCCGCCGTGCCCCAATGGCTTTATCAACTCGAATCCGGCAGCTGTACGCCCTTCATCCGCTTGGACGTGCGATGCAACTCGACCTAGTCCGCCTTCGCTGACTTCAGTTTGCCCGTGTCCTCGAATAAGTGCAACGAGTGCATCTTCGGGGGCATTTTCTAGATCCTGAGCGCAATCGCGGCAGGTCGAGACATGATCTTCGATCCACGTGGTCTGATCGCTTTCAACCATCCCGTTTGCATAGGCACGCAACTGCCGGAGTGTCGGATGATCGCGTTCCGATTTTTTTGGTTCATCGCTTGGGATCATCGTCACGCCCTGTTGATGTTAACGTACTCTTAGAAAGAGCGGAATACATGGAATCCTTTCTCAAAGGTGACAGAATCTTCAAAATCGTTGGTCGATCAATTGGACAAACGCCCAATGACGATGTCATCTGAAATGACGGTGATGGGCAAGCCACAATTCTAAGTGTACCGCAACTTGCATTGCGGGAGCCTATTGCTAACCTAGAGCGACGACATAGCACTCCAACCCAAATTGCGCTTTGACGCCGATTTGGACCTCGATTTGAATCCAGGCCTGGCTTCGGCGGTCTTTCCCTTTGAGGCGGTGGCGGGCGATACGATTCACATTGACAACTTGGTCGCGTCAACTCGGTCGTTTGCTTGGAAAATCTCTGGGGCTGGCAGTCAACTTGTGGGAA
>JANLUJ010000694.1:0-21998 GCA_031363425.1 Pirellula sp. | reverse complement strand
CAGATGGTCCAAACAGCAAAGGTATCCATAGAACTTGATGGCGTTTTCTCTCGATCCACAACGAAAGAAGAATCGTTACCATAACGAACAACATGAATACAGGCATGGCGTTGTTGAGCCCATTAAACGCATCAGGCATGTGATGGCCTGGCAAATTCTGTTCTAAGTACCGTTCGATATCAGGACGTACTAAGAATAGACCGAGCGAAAAAAGTGCAGCGATTAACGCGAATCCTTGGATCAGTCGTAAACGAGCGATTTGTAACATGTCGCGATCAGCGTCTAAGTTCGATCTGGTGCGTTTTACAACAGAACGGCTGGGATCAGCTAGCCCGAGCAGTGGCCATGACACAAAAAAAGTTGGTCGACCGAGGGCTTAGCTGCATCCCTTGGTTATTGGTTTTCTCGCTGGATTTTCAGATTTGGTATTTCTTCCTGAAGAATCGCAATCTCCTCTTCGGTTATCAACACGTCGCGAACAATTAGCGTAGTTAGCGTCTTGATGCTCCGTAGGGGTAAAAGACTCTTTACTCGAGTACGAGAAACGTCAAGTGTTACGAGTGTCGAGCTCTTTTGAAGTGGAGTCAAGTCAGTCACTAGGGTATCGGAAACGTCAAGAGATCTAAGGCGTGGTAGAGAGGCCAATATCGCAATTTCAGAGATTTGAGTACCGCTTGCGGAAAGGTCATGCAATGATCTAGAGTTTCGAAGAGGTCTCAAATCGAAAATCGTGTTATTGTTTAACGAAAGGACTTCAAGTCTCGTCAATTTCGCAAGCGGGGAAATATGGGAAAGACCGCATGAGTCTAGTTCAAGATGCTTCAAACCTTCGAGTTGGCCCAAATTCGAAACATCCAAAACAGGCTTATCAGTCAAAAAAGCAAAGTGGATCGAATAAAACAAATCTATCCCCAGAGAACTCGGGGCAAACTGATATGAGTAGTATGGCGTGCGCCCAAAAGATCGAATCCAGTCGGCAGCCCTTTTCTGCTGATGGGCACGCGGAATGGCGATCGCGAGGTAGCCCCCGAGGAGAATACAGATGGCCAAAAACGCCCGCAAACTGAATTGGAGTTTCTTTAAGCGTGGCCTGAAAAACATCGATCGCACTCGTGTCTGTGTTGGAGCCTCAACCAATAATGTTCAGTTCACCGGGCTTGCGTCGGTAACAAATGCAGCCCGTAGGCTCGATATTCTACTCGAAGTAAGGTTCATTCAGCAACCTTGAGAAGTCGCCAGTGTCGCCTGAGCAAACAAGAGGGAGCCCTTTTCTAGCTCGATAGCCGGGTCGCTAAGAGTGCTTAACGCAAGTTCCGGTGCAACTTTTGGTTGCAATGGCCGCGGACCATGTTCGTGTACATTGAGACTGTCCGGTATGCTTCGGGGGAGGAGCCTTAGATCCCTGTGGGGTTTTAACGCATTTCATTCTTGAACTCGCCAGTGACATTGACTTCGTATCGCTCCTTTTTGAGCTATTGTCTCCCTTTGAGCTGCGTGATTTGTATTTCGGTCTTCTTTAGAGTCCCACTACTTCGAGCGAATTTCCTTTCGTTTCCTAGGTCGGCACGTATCTCCTCTACTCTGCCTTCATCGCATTTTCTTTTCGTTCATGGATACTCTGGTCATGCAATCGAAAGCTCCTCTACATCCGGAGGAGATCGTTCGCCTCGACTTTTTATTTTAGCCCGAGATACACTCTGGTTCATCCGCCAGAGTTTGGCCAATTCAGACGGCAGAGTAAAAACAACTTGCATGGCAGCCGTATCAAGCATCTTTGCCTGCTGCTTATCGAGCCAAGCCTTCCGCGGAGCGGCGGAACATCCGGGACAACACCGATGTCGGCACGAGTTGTAATGCACCTTTTCAACGTGACCGTGCTCGCAACGCTCAACATGTCCGCCCATGAGCGCGGTTCTACAGTGGGCAAGCAAGAATGCAGCGCGATGCGTGTATTTGGGTTGAGGGCACTTGGCTGCAAAGGCACGCCAGTTATCATAAACAATGCGTTGCATCGTGGGTCGAGATGCATGTGCTTCATTGCGGAGCGAAGGGGCAATCGACTCAGTAGCAATGCACATCTGTGTTAGCCTCGTTAACGAGTTACACGCTCGTAGATGATGCCTAATGCGATCAACTTAGAATGTCGCATTTGTCTCTCCGCGCAGCGGCCAGTGCAACAATTAATTCTCCCCGTCTGAGTTGAGGGGGAATACGCATCTTACGCGGCTGAGATGGGGCAGAAAAGGGTAATTCCTCGGCTGAGCCGAGGTATTTGTCGCGACAAAAAAACCGCATACCGTTAATTTGACAATATTCCAAATGTCTTTATGATACACGGCTTCAAACCTTGTCATTCGGAACTTAAATTAACCAATTTAATTTGAGGCGAGCAATCATGAGTCTTGAGCTCTTTCGAGATCGATTAAACCATTCTCGACTGCATCCCGACGACATAAAATGGATGCCTAGCTGAGTCGGGAAATTTGCCCAAAATCGACAGCTTATCGATGGACTAATTCAGTTTGACAACGATGACGTCCTTAGGTTTTTGCAAAAGTTGCGTGACGGAAAGGTTCCATCCTGGCAACGGCTTCAAGCTTGCCGATCACTGGAATGGTACCAAACCATGGTGCTGCGAGTCTCTAAAGTGGACTTTTCCGAGTTCAAATTAAAATTGCAGGAATTCGCTGAAAAGGAACGACGCGCGAAATTGTCCGCCGATGCCCCTTTGCAAGACGATGAAGGGTTTGCGGGCGAAGGAAAACCAGGATTGGATAACCCCAACGAGTCGCTCCCTGTGCGAGCGCTTCGCGCACGAATGCGAGTGTTGCACTATCCTATTTCCACCGAGAATACATACGCTGGTTGGATAGCAAGACTGGTGCGGCATCTCGATGATGAGAACCTTGCAAAATACTCCGAAGACGCCTTAGGAGAATTTCTGACCGAACTCGCACTTTTGCGAGAAGTGGACGCGGGGACTCAAAACCAAGCCCTTTCTGCGATCCTTTTCTATTACCAAAAGGTACTCGGGCGGGACATGCAATTTATCAATAGATTGCGAGCAAAGGAAAGCAAACACTTGCCACTGGTCATGAGCTAGTTCGAAGTCAAATTGCTACTTCCCGAGTTCATGGGACGTTATGAGGTCATGGCCCGGCTCATGTATGGCAGCGGCATGCGGCACCAAGAAACTCGAACGCTTCGGATCAAAGACCTTCATTTCGATACAGGGCACATTGTCGTTCGTAACGGCAAGGGCCAAAAGGATCGAGTTACGGTCTTACCAAAATCGGTGATGGAGCCTTTGAAAGCAGTTGTGGACGAAGCAAAAAAGACACACAAGCAAGACCTGCAAGATGGTTTTGGGCACGTGTACCTGCCTTTTGCCCTTTCTCGAAAATATCCGAATGCTGATCGCGAAACCGCTTGGCAATATGTATTTGCAGCTAGGCAACGTTCAAAGGATCCACGCAGTGGAGCCATTCGTAGGCATCACATTCATGAGAGCACCTTCGCCAATGCTATGCGCAGAGCCTTGGCGATGTCCAGTATCGATAAGCCTGCGACTCCGCATACATTGCGGCATTCTTTCGCAACTCATATGCTCGAAAACGGTGCTGATATTCGAACGGTACAGGAGCTATTGGGACATAAAGATGTCAAGACGACGATGATCTATACTCACGTCATGAATCGTCCTGGGCTCGTTGTTCAAAGCCCGCTGGATCAGCTTTAGAATCGCGATCTTTTCTTGCACGTCAAGCATGTTAGGCCGGGCGGATGGGTGGCGCATAAGGAGTGCTTAAGGCAGCGTTTGATTGCGTCGAACAAGCATTGGAATGCGGAGCGTTTCGCACGCCGCCGAAAGCAATATCGGCTTGTTGAGGCCAACCATCGCATTCTCGCACCCAGTCGTTCTCTCCTTCTCCTCTCTCCAAATGGAGAGGGGAGCGATGCGAGGGAAATTGTTTTTCGCTGGGAGCAAGACCGAACGGACAGGACACGTGATAGTTTGTAGGACGCAGAGATCGGAAACCTACCGAAGATGTGCGAGAAGCAAAACAAGAGTGATGAACCCGAATAGAAGGCCTGGAATTTCTAGACGCGATAGGCACAAGCGATAAAACGACGAATAATTTTAAATGGGCGTTATGCCAGCGGTGCGCGTTCGGGCAATCGACACATCGAACCAGGTTACAATTAGCCCACCACATTCTCTCGCATGCAAGTAGGAAATTAATCCTCCGGGAACAGGAACAGGAACACGTACATGTCTAAGTTATTTTCAGTTTGGCAGCTTTTCATTGCCCGGCCTTTTCTTCTTTTTGTCCTGGCGGCGCCAGCAGCCTTTTGTCAAGAGAAAACTGCCACTTCAAGAACTACTGATTTCCAAGCCAACGCATTGGCGGTCGGCGTCGATATCGCGAAACTTGGAAATGCGACTGCAGCGCTCCAGGCGTTTGTCGACGACCAGAAGATCGCAGGCGCTGTGATGATGGTGTCGCGTCGAGGCAAAATAGTTTTGGCGGACGCTGTTGGATTGGGGCGCGTTGAGCCCATGCAATCGATGCAGCTTGATTCCATTTTCCGTATCTATTCTATGACCAAGGCAATTACCAGCGTTGCGGCTATGCAATTGGTGGAACAAGGCAAGCTCGAACTGGATGATCCTGTATCAAAGCACTTGCCTGAGTTTGCGACCCTCCAAGTCGCATCCGATACTCAATCAGCGGGCCCGACTGTTCGCGATTTGTTGAGGCATACATCTGGATTCACTTACGGCATCTTTGGCGACACTTCAATCGATCGAAAATATCGAAGTTCAGGGATACTCTCACGCAACGATTCAAACCAAGTGTTGGTCGAGAAATTGAGCAAGATCCCGCTTCAGCACAAACCCGCGACAAAATTTTTATATAGCGTTTCGTCTGACGTACTGGGGCGATTGGTCGAAGTCGTTTCCGGAAATTCCCTCGAGGTGCAGTTCTCAAAGAATGTCTTCGTTCCACTGGGAATGAAGGATACAGGGTTTTACGTTCCCGCGGAAAAGGCGTCTCGATTCGTCGATAACTTTGGGCCCAAAGAAACGGGCGGGTTGAAAACGGTTGAACTCGCCTCCTCAAGCCCTTACCTTGGTAAGCCGGCCTTTCAATCAGGCGGAGGTGGATTGGTGTCGACCGCAGGCGACTACATGCGTTTTTGCAACATGCTTTGTGGACTCGGCGAATTCGATGGCGTTCGATTGTTGACAGCCAAAACAGTCGGTGAAATGAGTCGCAATCAGTTGCCCCCACTTGCCTATCCGATTGCAATGAATGGATTGGCACGTCAAGGGGTTGGCTTTGGACTTGGGTTCTCCGTGGTTGTCGAACCTATTTCCGGTTTTGAATATGTTCCACAAGGTGAGTACGGTTGGGGCGGTGCGGCGTCGACTCACTTTTGGATATCACCCCAACATGAATTGGCAGTTGTCGTTCTTTCGCAAATGATGCCGTTCACCTTTCAATGCGAGTCCGCCGTGAAACCCCTCATTTATGAAGCCATAAAATAAGGTCGTTGGCAAACAGAGTGGCACGGCGGTCTCCGCCGTGATTTCTCAGTCGGGACGACCGAGCCACTTTCCATGGCTACCCAAAAATGCAACATGGACACAGCACTAGGTTTTTTCGCCATACTCGCGGACGGTGTCGATGCCTGGTTGTGGAACAGGGTACTTGCCGTTCTTGTCCGCTAGCACCGGCGCGGGGCTATTGTAGGTCATGTTCTCGATTCCTGGCGCGAATTCGTGTTCGCAGTTGAGCATCTGATCATACGTAACCTCAACGCCTGTGTGAGCGGCCATGCGTCCCATGCTGGTTACTACGGAAGCTTGAACACCGCGTTCCACTTCGTTATATGGCTCGTTGTCTCGGATGGCGGCGATGAGATGATCCCACTCGAGCTGGTACGGACTTTTCTCGGGCTGGGGAAACTGCCATTGCAGATTCGCTTTTGCAAAGGACTGGCCGCTATAGATTTTGCATTTCGCCGGTGAATGGGATGACGTCGAAATGACCGCCGCTCCTTTCGTACCGTGAGCGTAGCTCGCAAACTCATCCTTGCAACCTGGAATCGTTCGGCCATTGACCATCAGCTTGGCGCCGTCGTCGAAAGTGTATTCGATCGAATACGTATCAAAGTTCTGATCGACGCAATCGTTCCGATAGTGACGGCCTCCACTCGCGATGGCTTTTACCGGCCAAGCGTCCTTCATCCAGCAGCATTCATCAATATTGTGAATGAGAAAATCGCTTACCGCACCACCGCTCGCCCATAGGAAGGCGTGGAATCGGTTGATTTGATACATCAGTTCGCTCATGTCTTCCGGTTTCTTTTGCGTCGCCGCTGAGCCTGTCTCTCCGGCCATGCGGTACGCTCGCATTAGCATGATGTCGCCAATCTCACCACCCTTGATGCGACGAAACAATTCGTGCCGGGCTTCGCAGTGACGGCACATTAGACCAACCCCAACCTTGAGTCCTTTTGCGACCGATAGTTTTGCAAGATTCAGCATCTTACGACTTGTTGGCCCGTCAGCCGTGACTGGCTTTTCCATAAAGACGTTTAGGCCTTTGGAAATTGCATACTCAAATTGAACCCAACGAAACGCGCATGGAGTTGCCATGACCACAACATCTCCAGGGCGAAGACAGTCCATGGCCTTTTTATAAGCATCGAACGATACGAATTGCTTGTCCGGAGAAACCTTAACTTTGTCAGGGAATTGCTTGTTCAAACTCTCGTAGCAACTCTTGAGTTTGTAGTCGAATACGTCGGCCATGGCAACCAACTCGATAGGCCCGTTGTTGACGGTCAGGCAATTCGCGGCTGCTCCTGAACCTCGTCCGCCACATCCAACGAGTGCCACGCGGATCGTATTGTCCTCGCCAGCATGTACGCTTCGAGAAAGATTTGACGCCAACACGCCGGCGGTTGCGGCAACGCCGGTGCTTTTCAAGAAGGAGCGACGACTTTCATCATTGGACGGAATGGACTCTTGGTGTGACATAGTTAACTCCTGGTTAGGATATCGAAAGGAAGGATGGGCGAGTGTGATTTGTTGCTAACGTTCAAGTGGAACAGCGCGTTCTTTCATGATCGGTTCGGAGGCTTCCCAAAAAGCTTTCTTTTCGTCGTTGCTCGGTTCTTGCAATGGACGAACAACGCGAAAACCCACATGCAGTGCGTCTGTAAGATACCAAATACTCACTGGTACCTGGGGGTCTTGAGAAATCCAATCTTCGGTCGAACCCTCACGTGCCGCGCTACGACATTCTGCGGCAGACTTATCCCAACCGCCGCCTCGTACTGTGCGTGGGTACAGGGTACTTGGAATCAAAAGTGGATTGACTGTCTTTAGGTCAACGGGAAAGCCTTCCGCTACGTATTGATCGAGCACCCATTCGGCAACGTTGCCATGCATGTCATGTAAGCCCCATGGATTGGGTTTCTTCTCACCGACTTTATGATATCCCTCACCAGCATTGGAGTCGAACCAAGCATACTCATCCAATTTGCTGGCATCATCACCGAAGGAATAGGCGGTGGTTGTGCCAGCTCGGCATGCGTATTCCCATTCGGCTTCGGTTGGCAGTCTATAGTATCGACCAGTCTTTGCAGAAAGCCATTTGCAATAGATTCTAGCGGCATGCTGAGTCATGCAGATTGCCGGAAAGCCGCGTTTTCCCATTCCAAAGGACATGTCGCAATATGGCTTCGTTGGCTGACTCTTTTGAAATTCGTCTGCAATGGTGTCTCGAGGGGTCGCTTCGACCTTATTCACTGTACGAGAGAACACATCCAAATCCGACATCCAGACATCGTAAGCGTCCCAAGTGATCTCACATTTGGCCATCCAAAACGGAGAGATCTCGACGGGATGCACAGGCCCCTCATCTGAGTTTCGATCTGATTCTGAGTCAGGACTACCCATCGAAAAGGTTCCTCCTGCGATCGGAATCATCTCGATTTTGGCACTGGTGTGCTCGATCAATTCAACGTACTTCTTCATGTCCTCGGGTTTGCTCGCGATAGAGTCTTTAACCGGAAGTAGACGACCCAAATCCTCGGCTCTCAAAGAGCTCATGCATGGGCTCAACGCCATTGCGACGGACAAGGTTTTGAGGAAGTAATTAGGGGACAGCAGCATTGGAGATATCAAAATCGGAATCGGTCTTTTGACGCAGTTTCGGGGAAGTAAAAGCCGTTCAAACGGCCCACGATCAGGATCCATTGCGCATACAGGCGTTGCCTGCGACTCGGAGTTAAAACGAAATTCGCGGCATGGCAATTCACAATGAACAAAAACGCAACAAAGGAACTATTTTGCAACGGATCGGATGTCGATGTTTCGAAATCGAACAGGGTCGTTATGGCCTGCAAAGCCAACGTGGCCGCTTTTTCGATCTTTGCCCGGATGAGGGCTGTTTGCCATATACTCGGTCACCTTCGATACATCTGTGTCCAGGATGCGAGTGCCATTCAATTCGACGGTAATCGTCGACCCGATGACCGTCACGATTTCATGATTCCATTGGCCTGTTGGGCGAAGGAAGCCTCGTTTTGCTGGGGCAATTCCATACGCGCTTCCATGTGCCTGTCGAGGATCGAGCGTCTTGTATTTGCTATGACCGTCATCGAGAACTTGCAACTCGGTCATAGCAACATATGCCCCATCGTCCGAACGCTTGTCATTCGGCATTGCGTCGATTTCAGCTTGGCTTGGATATCGCATCACCAAACCGTTGTTGCCACCGGGGGGAAGCAGGAAATCGACCCGCATGACATAGTCACTAAAGGCTTTCTCGCTGACAAGGGTTCCGCCTTTGCCAGCTTGGCATTGAATGGAACCATCTACGACAGAGTAATTATCCGTCGCTCCCTTCCAGCCGGTTAGATCTTTGCCATTGAAAAGCGGAACAAATCTCTCCATGGTAGAGGATGTTGTAGATGAGGTAGTGCTGGAACTCTTCGGAGTTGTTGTCGTCGTCGTTGTTGTTGTCGTGGTTGTCAAAGGAAAACCTTCGTCTTCGGACGCCCGAAGCAATGCATTGGCCTCGTCTGCATTAAACTCTTTGAGCTTCAGGTTACGCCATCGGATCTCGGCACCGTGTGTCTGCAATTGAATGGGACCCTTTGCATAAAGCGGCTCTCCCTTGGCAAAGTAATTCGCCAACCGTTCGTTGTTCACAACGCACTGTTCATTTAGCCAAACGCTGCAAAGCTCGCCAATCAATCGAATTCGCATGGCATTCCATTCGCCAACCGGTTTGTCTGCGCGAACTAGCGGATCTTTTCCACCGAAACCGGGCGGATTATTCCAAAGACCTCCGCTCCCTTTTGCGTTGCCGTGTTTCTTGTTGTTCTCTGCGTTTGGGTCCCAGATTTGAACTTGCGGGATTCCCCGCAGGTAAACGCCCGAGTCGGAGGAAGGCACGATCTTGTAATCAAATGAAAACTCAAAATCGCCAAACTCTTGATTGGTGGTTAGGTAAGCCCCTATTCCGTCGCTAACTATATTGTCTCCGTCGATGCTCCAGTGGTCCTTGATCTCCTGATTCAATTTTGCCTTTTCGGCATCCGGGACTCTATCCCATTTCGCGGGGTCCGTTGTAGAACTGCCATGCCAGTTACTGAAGTCCTTGCCGTTAAATAATTGGACATCTTCGGCGTTTGATTGGCGAAAGAAACCCGTTAGCAAGAAAGCAACCGAAAGGAAACGAATGCATAGTGAAAGTTGAGTGACTTTTTTCATCGTGGTGAGGCAGGTGTTTGGGTGGGAAGTGAAGGGGAATACAAACGAGGTTCGTCGCAACACGATTCTTTGGAATCGGATTCATTGGGAGCACTCTTCAACGCGTCTGGATCGATCCAGTCCTCCGCCTGGAAGTTTCTAGTGTAAGTACCGTAGTCATGGAATGCATACCATTTTGCGAGCCGATATGCCCATGAACGTTCAGGAATTTCAGCACCTGGAACATACTGGCTACGCCGAGGTGTGATCGCTGCGATTTCCTGGAGGGCGGTTTGTCGAATGGTCGAGTCTTTTGCTCCGTGCTTTTCCGCTAGGGATGCAAGTAAATCGGGTCGTTCCAAGACAACGCATCCGCGAGTGTGCTTTGAAACCGTCTCGCGAAAGTCTCTCAAGAACTCACTTTCCTGAAATACTTCTTTCAGCGGACGTCCGTCGTGAATCGATTCTTTGGCCAATTGAATGATCGGGCAAGGCTCGATATGTCCGCCTGGGCCGATATGGTGGGTGAAGCCGGTCACAGCTGGGCAAAGTGCTCGCCCCTTTCCATCATGATAAGCGTCGATGACAATGATCGGCTTCTTGACACGCGTGCTAACCACAAACTCGCGAACGCGGGCCAATTCGGCTGTGTCCAGTGCAAGTTCTGGGGAGCTTTCCGGGCCAACAACCCGGAACACGTGAAACCAGCAGTACATTACCCCCATTTCAACCAGTCGATCGACCCACGCGTCGTTGAGCGAGTCATCGATATTGCTCTTGCAAACGCTTGTGCAAACGCCAGTCATGACTTTGTTGTTGAGGCAGTTTTGCAATCCCTCCATCGTTTTGCTCAAAACGCCGTCCCGACCACGGCGTGTATCGCTTACGATTTGAGAGCCCTCAACGCTGATCAGTGGAGTCACATTGCCGAGCTGACGCAAGCGCTTGGCAACCTCGTCCGTAATAAAGTGCCCGTTGGTAAACACTTGGAAGTAAGCATCCGGGTGAGCAGCCAGAATATCCAGCAGCTCTTTGTGCATGAATGGCTCGCCACCGAGGATGCCGAAGAATGAGTTGCCCATCGCCTTGGCTTCAGTAAGCGTCTTATTCATCGCCGCGAAATCGATCTTCGTCTGCTTGGCCGCAACATCGACCCAACAACCTTGGCATCGTAAATTACATGTATTGATAATCGAGATGTATAGAAACGGAGGAAAGAACTCACCTCGCTTTAACCGAGACTTGTGTTTCTGAACGCTTCGCAGACCTTTGAAGCCCGCGAGGTATGCGAGTTTGAATAGCAACCGTTTGTCGGTCTCGAGTAACAGACGTTTGGCTAGCCTGAGATACATGCAAATCAATCGAAAATGGGTAAAGCGACGAATCGAAAGTCACTCGAATTGAACCGAACACGAAGACAATAGTTTATCAGGATTTGAACAGGAAATGGTAATGCTTATCGAATGGTCCGAGGCCGGATACATAAGAACCCGGACGGCCTTTTGTTCATGGAAAAACGATCGACGCTGTGCGGCTTTGGGAAATCGAGAAGCAGCAGATCGTTGGCCTTGCTATTGCCTATTGTCAATATTTGGCTTGCCTTCGATCGTTAATGTACTATGCTTTAATCAAATAGTCCTGTAAATAACCAACTTATAGTACATTGAAATGAGAACAGAAAAACCGTTGCTCCCCAAACACCGGAGAATTCTGGAGGGTTTGGGAGAAAACATTCGGCTGGCGCGGCTCCGACGTAGGCTGTCGTGTACCAAGGTGGCTGAACGCGCCGGAATCAGCAGAAACACGCTCTATATTCTTGAAAAAGGTGGAAGCAACACCTCGATCACCACGCTGTTTCAAGTGCTGGTCGTGCTCGGACTGGAAAGCGACTTTTCGAAACTGGCATCTGACGATGAATTGGGAAGGCGATTGGAAGATGCCCGCCTCAAGTCCCCACGATCGCGAGCCCCTAAGACCAAGCAGGCGACTAAGGGCAAAATAGAGGCGAACCAATGAGTCGAGAAATCCATGTCTTTGGTGACTGGCAAGAGTTGGGCGAAACTCAACCGGTGGGGCTGCTGCGTGTCGAACTAGCGCATGGAAAAGAAACGTTTTCGTTCGAGTATTCTCGCGAGTGGCTGGAAGGGGACAACGCGATGTCCCTGGACCCACAACTTCTGTTGTTCCAAGGCCACCAGTATTTGAATGACAACGATCAGCCCAATTTTGGAATGTTCCTTGACTCCAGTCCCGATCGCTGGGGGCAATTGCTGATGAAGCGGCGGGAAGCAACGGCTGCACGTTATGAGCTGAGAAGACCAAAGACACTTCTTGGTATTGACTTCTTATTGGGCGTGCACGATGAGCAGCGAATGGGAGGCCTGCGCTTCAAAACGGAGCCCGACGGTGAATTCCTATCGCACGAACAAGGCCAAAACGTGCCACCTTGGGCGCGACTGCGCGAACTGGAAAACGCCGCATGGAAGTTTCAATCTGACAACGGGTTCGATAATGATGAGGAAGCAACAGAATGGCTTCGACTGCTGATGGCGCCTGGTGCATCGATCGGGGGTGCAAGGCCCAAGGCCGGGGTCTGTGATGAGGAACAAAACCTTTGGATTGCAAAATTTCCAGGACGCAATGATGAATTCGACGTTGGTGCATGGGAACTGGTCATCCATCGACTAGCTATGGATGCCGGGCTCAATATTGCCGACGCGACGGCCGAGAAATTTGGGAGACCGCATCACACGTTCATCGTCAAGAGATTCGATCGAATGATCGAGCACGGTAAGCGAGTGAGAAAGCACTTCGCCTCGGCAATGACGATGCTGGGGTATTCCGACGGAGCAAGTTTCAAAGACGGAGCGAGTTATTTAGAAATCGTCGAATTTCTAACCCGCCATGGGGCTGATACGCAAAACGACATGCAGGAACTCTGGCGCAGGATTGTCTTCTCAATCTGTGTTTCCAATTGCGACGATCACTTGCGCAACCACGGTTTCCTACTTCAACCCGATGGATGGAAACTTTCTCCAGCCTACGACATCAACCCAGATCCAAATGGTACGGGACTGAGTTTGAACATATCCGATTTGGACAATTCGTTGAATTTAGAATTGGCTTTGGAAGTCGCCGAGTATTTCAGAGTCGACGACGAGAAGGCAAAATCAATCGTTGGGGAAGTTACAAATGCAGTCGCCAAGTGGCGCGACATTGCAGGCAAAATGGAAATCTCTCGTGGCGAACAGGAAGCAATGGCTACCGCATTTTGCGTTGTCGAGTAGTCAACTTCGTGAACTATGGAAATGGCTAAGACCAAAACGAGCGGACAATTTGGTACTTGCAAGGTGACGAATACCGACAAGACGTTGCCGTCGCCTACCGGCTCGGGGCCAAACGATGACAATGAATTGGGATTGGACGCCGCTGCGCGGTTTAAACAAGACGAAAGAGTGACCCACTGTCCTTCGACGGATTATTTCGTGACCATCGAACAGACAAAGGATTTGCAAGCTGCAATGCGTGGCAGTGCGGTTGCGATGCTTGTCAGTGGCCGTTTTGAGGATGATCTTTGTCTGACATTTGCTGAATACGCGATTCAACCCATTTCGACACTTCCGCTGAGAAGGGTGGACTAATGGCCCGATGGTAATCGATGGTATAGTAACGACCATCTCGGTAGCATGCATCTAAGACGGGTTGGAGCTCCAAGACAACGTCGCGGTCTTGCTTTCGCAGAGGGATGGCGATGTTAGGAAGTTTATCCTCCAACTGAATTCCAATTCCGGCAGCAACCCATGGTCGGTTCACCCGACGAATGCAAATTTTGTACGGAGCCTGATGAATCAATGGCCATTCTTCTTCCGGCATGGCCATCACAAACTCGCCGCACCGCAACAAGTCGATTTCGACCAAGTTGACCATTCCTTGAATGTACTCCGATTGCTTCTTGCGGTAGGCTGCACGTCCCGCTGGCATGGTTTTGTTGACTGGGCTCAACAATTCGATCACGGTAACGATGCGATTGCCGCTCCCTGAGTCAATGATTTCCAGTCGACGCTGCGGCGGCGCTTCCATCGGAAGTGGCACTTCGAATGGATCGGCAATCGCCACACCCACGGGTTCCGATTGTAGGCCGGGAAATGAAGTTTGTTGTTCAGCAACACTAATGTCAGGATAAACGGTACGCGTTCGTCCGTCGTCCGTCTCGACCGCTAAACTTTCTTCCACACGAGCGAGAAGGTCGGCAGGCAATTGCTCATTGAGTTGCTGCTTGGCATAAACCATAAACGTGGAATGGACATCCTGCCAATGGCGTTCCAAATACGGGTCCATGCCGGGAAATGGACTTTTCATATTAAACTCGTAATCGTCATCGATCGAAACAAACTCACGGAACTCATTCCCATTCTAGCCGCTAAACGGATTTGTTGACCAAATCGATTCCAGCGCTAGCAGGATTCCAAGATTGTGGATAGGTCTGCGAATCCTTGACGAACCGCTAAACAACGATTCCCAATATATTTACTGGGCACGTCGTCGGCATTGCCACACGTAGCACGACGCGCGCGTTTTGAAGATGCACATTCCTTAGAGCCGAAGGCTCGACAGAACTTAGCCGGTGGTGAAACCGGTGAAACCACCGGAATCGGAGTAAATTGCGAGTCCGAGTCCCGGAGGGACGGCAGATCGTCGGTTCTGTCGTCCCTTCGGAACTTAACTCGAGGTGCTCTCATCCCAACCGGGGTTTTACAAACGTTTTACAACCCCGGCTAAGATGTGTCGGTCCTACGGACCTAAAACAGTGCTACTTCAAAGCGCGCGAGCTAATGAATCCGAAGCTGGAATCACTAGCTTGCGCGTCGTGCTAGGTAGAGTTAAACCTGCCGGTCGCCTTATTCCTCATCATCACGGACATCAGTTTCTTCCAGGGCATTTGCCACCGAAAGGGACAATTCCATTTCTGAGTCCAAATCCCAGAAACCGAGTCCCTCTTCAAGGTCGGTTATCTGGGCAGTCGGCTTTCCATCCACTAGCGCGAACACACCAAAGTCTTCGAATGGTCGCTCCGGCGAGGTGTACATGTTAATACCATCGAGGATGCGGCCTAAGTCGCTCGCAAACCGCCGCTGCATGTATCGCGCGAAGATCGCTAGATCCTGTGGGTCCGCACCTGTGGCAAGCAAGCGTTTCAGGTGATCGCCAATTTCGTGATCACCATCTTCGGCTGCATCCTCAATCCAGGTGGCATCATGAATCGGGCTAAACAAGTCTTCCGCAATCTCGTGAAAACAAATTGTTTCGACAATCGGCTCCCCATCTTCGACGGCATCATGCGCCATGTCGTCCGCGTCCTGAAATCCTCGAGCGTTCAAAAACTTTGTGATTTCTTCAATATCTTGTAGGGACATGTGTCTTTTTCCAGAACTGCGTGTATCGATGAATTGAGCGGCTTAAGGCGATTGCACCAAGTTCTAACCAAACTGATATGGTTTTGGCAACAGGCGACGGAGTTAATTCGCATACGCTCTCGAGCTAGCGATTCGCCCGGAAGACCACGCCTGCTTAACCAACGACTCGATTTGGATCGCCACCGTTGCTAGCGCTATTGTCGTAACTGATCTCCTCGACATTAAACGACTCACCTAAATTGATTAAGGTTTGCATGATGATGACGGCGGGAACTAGCCCGCACATACTGATGTAGTTTTCCTTGCATACAGCCAATAACTGTTTCGGATCGCCCGTCAAGAGCGCGTCGATGGCCAAGCGATCACGTCTTCGATTTTCCGCCTCTGGCGCGTAGTGATTCATGTCGCTTGAAATCACAAGCAAAGGCCGTTCCGGTAAATCTCGCAGCACATCCGCCAATTGTTCAGACGCCAGCATGATCTCTTCCAGCGAAGCGCTCTTTAACGCGACAGCTACCAGCTTAGGCCGATTCTCAGGTACTGAAAGTGATTCGAGGACAGGGAGTTGTATCTCTACGCCATGCTCGCGCGCATGGGCGGCAAAATCCAACTCGAACCCTTCGACCCCATCTACTAACTTATGCATCAGATCCCTGTCTGTCAGCCAGCGTTCGCCTCCCGGTAGCTCCCAAGCCTGCGAAGGCGATACGGCCCAATCACAACCCAATGCCGTGTGTTTGGGGCCGATGATCAAAAGCGTTGAGGGCAATTGCACGCGGCTCCATACATCCATTGCAATTTGACCACTATAGCGAAGACCCGCATGAGGCGTCATGATTGCCAAGGCAGCTGACGGGGCACCCACCCCGCGTACGCTGCCTTTGAGTTTGGAAACAAGCGAGCGTCTAGCCTCCGGATTAGACGGATAAAAACCCTCTGCAACGGCCGGCATTCGCACTTCCTCGTCGCTGAGTGCCGCCGTTGCATTGCTCGCCGAAAGGGAACTCGCAGTAGATATGCATCCCATCGAGTAAATGCCAATTGGATTTCGACGGGTCTTAATCGCAATCGCCGCTTCGTTCACGAGCGCCTCGGAACTCTTTGCGGTATCGAATACAACCGCTGCCCGATCGCCGCAGACGGCCACGACAGCGCGGGAAGCAGGCTCAAGCCCGCCCAATTCGCAGCGGCTCAACTCTGACCTCAGCCGGTTATCTTCCCAATCGTCGAAATGAACCACACCATGATGCACAGGGTCGAAGAGTACGGTAATTGCTAATTCGATGTCGGTAGCTTTCTGGAAACGGGCATTGGCAAGCACTTCGGATGCTGCCTTGCAAAGATCAAAGAGGCTCGATTGGAGGGGCATATCGTTCCGCAATGATGTCTTGATCCAGTGCGCAAGCGAGTTTTTGGTCTCGGTATCCACAATCGTCAACACGATGCCGTTCACATTGCCGTCCATCGCATCGGGTGCATAGCAGGTCGGAGTGGCGCCACGGGAAAATGCAATCAAATTTTGGGTGGCAATTTGCCTCAACTTCAATAGGCTCGGAAGATCTCCAGGGGCACGTCTTATCGGCATATCCGACGGAAGATTCGCTTCATCGATTTTGCCTTCGATCACTACTCCCTCAAAAGTTTCGAGGATTGAGTCTCCGTCCATCCAGGCTGCTTCAGGCAGTCCAGCTTTACGGCAAACGCCCTCCAGAAACTGTTCGACGTTCCATTTTTGCTCAACAGGAACACTTGGCAAAAGCAGACCCGCTTGCTGTCCCCTTGTGATCTTGAGTCCATGCTTCCCAACTTGAATGCACTCGATTCTTTTCGACGGTGGAACGGTAACTGCGATAGGTGATGCGAGGAGGGAGACATCGAGGTTGAGGTAAGCTATCTCGGCCGTCGACACGGCTGGCATCCGAGTGTCTTCCTTGGCCGTGCGTTGAGCTGAAGAAAGGATTGCTTCATGCAACTTTACTGGGCGACCAATGAACCCGCAACAACCTCGGAGTTGCTTGCCACGCGTGAGCGTCGTAAACATCCCCATGACGTGACGGTCAGCCATAGGGCCAAGCATTTCGAGCCACGCGTTTGTGAGTCTACGATTGCACACAGTTGCGATGACGACTAATTGCGTTGCTTTCTGAATCGAATTCTTTTGATCTTCGCTAAGCTCATCCAATTTTAGCATTTCGAGTTTCACCGGAGCGGACGGAGATTGTGTTGACATGGCTTCCTCGTTGAGAAAATTAGACGAACGATTTTGCACTATCGGCAATGATAACCGATGTGACTCATTCTGAAGATTTGATTGTCGGAAAGATTCCAAGTTCACGGGCTGTCGCTTGCGCCCCCAATTACCTGGAGTACTGTCGAATCGCCCAGGCTGTTTGGCTCCGCATGCTCTGCATAAATCACCCTGTAGCTCAACCTTGCCCAATTGATACCAATCTCGCTCGATCAATTGCGACGAACACGAATTGCAATAGGTCGAACTGTGTACGACATCGTGAATGTTGCCAACATACGGGAAGTGTAGTCCTGCTCGCTTTGCAATGGAGTGCGCCTTGAGCAGCGTCTCAGGTGGCGTTCGAGATCGATCGGTCATCCGAAAGTCGGGATGAAAAGCCGAAAAATGTACGGGCACGTCGGGCCCCAGTGCCGTTAGGATCCAATCGCACATTTGCATGAGCTCATCCTCCGAATCATTCGCATCGGGAATGATCAAATTCGTGATTTCAAACCATACATCTGTCTCATGCTTAAGGTATCGAAGCGTATCCAGTACCGGCTCAAGATGCGAATAGGTGATCTTGCGATAGAATTCTTCGGTGAAAGCTTTGAGATCGACATTCGCTGCATCCATGTGCGCATAAAAGTCTCGCCTTGCGCCAGGTGAAATGTAGCCAGCAGTTACCGCAACGCTTTGCACTCCCAACGCCCGACAAGCTTTGGCGGTATCAATGGCATATTCTGCCCAAATGACGGGATCGTTGTAGGTAAAGGCAACGCTCTTGCAGCCCAACTCCTTTGCCGCGTGCGCGATGAGGTCAGGTTCTGCAAAAGAACTCAGCTTGGCAACTTCGCGGGACTTGGAAATATCCCAGTTTTGGCAGAACTGGCAACCAAGATTGCACCCTGCAGTACCAAATGACAAGACGCTAGTTCCAGGGAAAAAATGATTGAGAGGCTTCTTCTCGATCGGATCAATGCAAAACCCTGTGCTGCGACCGTAGGTGTCGAGCACCATCTGATTGCCTTCGATCTTGCGTACGAAGCAAAAGCCGCGATCCCCTTCTTTCATTTTGCACTGCCGCGGACACAGATCGCAAACGATTCGATCGGAACCCTCATCGCGATGCCACCATTTTCCGAGATGCAGAGTGCTCATGTTTTCACGTAAGTACGATAATCATGCCCAAAGTGTGTTTATGGTCATTTGTTGAATTGCATATCGAACCACAATTTTCATCGATCCATTACAATTCAGCTTCGAACACTTTATCACTACACGATCAATGATACCGCAACGATGCTTGAATGGCTATTCGGACGACGCAAACAGTTGCTTAAGAAAAACGTCGATGAGGACGAGCTGCTCAAGCTGGATCGCTCGCTTTGGCAAACCGCTTTTCTTTCCGAAGATCAACGCGAACGACTCATCCGTTGGACGCGAGTCTTTATCGCCGAAAAAGCCTGGGAGGGTTGTGATGGCATAAAGATTTCCGATGAGATGCAATGGCAAGTAGCAGCTGCGGCGGGAATGATGGTTCTGGCCTATCCCGATTGGTACTTCGACAAGACGGCCACGATTCTCGTTCATCCGCAATCCTACAAGGCTCGAGTCCAGCCAAGACTTTCTGGCCTAACGATCGGCACTGAATTGGCCGGCGAGTTCTACCGCGCAGGCGAGACTATATACCGTGGCCCAGTCGTCCTCAATTATCGCGATATGCAATTGGCAGCTCGTGATTCAAATGATGGCCACCATCTCGTGATTCACGAGTTCTCTCATCAATTGGATATGGTCAACGGTCCATCGGCGGATGGCCTGCCGCCTCTTCCAAGCAATATCGACGAAGAACTTTGGCTCAAGGCCATGAAAGCAGAATACAAAACGGCCCAAGACATGGTTGGCCAAGGATATCGCATCTTGATGAATGACTATGGCCTTACGCAAGAAAGTGAGTTCTTTGCGGTCGCAAGTGAACTCTACTTTCAATTGCCAAAAGAATTGGCCGAGTATCACCCAAACGTCTACGAACTGCTGAGGCAGTTCTATGTTACGGACATGGCTAAAATCGTTGTGTGACGGAACGACGCGAAAGCTCGTAAGCTCGTGTCAAACATAGCACGACGCGCAAGCTAGTGCTTGACGTAGTAGCACGACGCGCAAGCTTTGAAGCTGCACTGTTTTAGGTCCGTAGGTCCGACAGTTCTTAGCCGGGGTTGTAAAACCTCATCTTTACCCACTATTCCAAGCCTAGTTCGCCGCATTTTGCGGCTTTTGTTTGTGATTTCGTGCTCGTGCTCAGTCGTATGGCGGTGCTCGTACTCGTGCTCGATCGCAAAAACGTTTCTATTACGAGCACGAGAACCATTTCATTGAGCACGAGCACGACGGAAGGGAAAAAGTTGTGGGTAAAGATGAGGTTGTAAAACCCCGGTTCGGATGAGAGCACCTCGAGTTAAGTCCCGAAGGGACGACAGAACCGACCATCTGCCGTCCCTCCGGGACTCGGACTCGCAATTTACTCCGATTCCGGTGGTTTCACCGGTTTCACCACCGGCTGAGTTCTGTCGAGCCTTCGGCTCTGCGGAATGTGCAACTTCAAAACGCGCAAGCAAGTGTTAGATTTAGAACCAGGGAATAAGCGCTCCGATCGAAAAGACAATTAACAAAACCAAGGCGACGTACCAATAAAGGGTTTTCTTTTCGGTGGAACTCTTGTCGGGCTTGTTCGCATCGTCGAAGTCGTCGTGGCCATAGCCTCCAAGGCCGAGCGAAGCATGCGAATCCGCGTCGTCATCTTGCGAGTCTAGTTCTTGGTTCCTGTCGCCCGATGAGAGAATGATCGAAGTCGCGACTTTGGATGGGGTTCGCCTTGTATTGCAATGTCGGCAAATAGGTGCTGTCGTCGCTACTCGTTTGCCACAGCCAATGCAGTCTGTGAATTCAAGCCTTACTGGTGGTTGAGCGGACATGCCTCTAAATCCTTCGGCAAATCGATGTACAATTACAACTTTGAATCCGAAAACAAACGATGGAGCCAATCGAATGATCGACCGCCGCACCTTCATTGTGTCCACTTCTGCTTCTTTCGCCATGTGCCAGGACTCTGGGAAATCTTGGAGCGAAGCGATTCGCATTACGGCAGATGCTAAATCCGGCGACCTGGGTTATCCATCTACCGTTGAATGCTCCGATGGGACAATGGTCACCGTATGGTACGAAGTTTTAGAGGGTTCACCTCTAGCTCAACTTCGACAGGCGCGCTGGAGATGGATGGTCAACTAGGACAAGTCGGGATATCGACTACTCCGCTTTGCGTTCGTTTTCAACCCAAAGATCGTTGGTGTCGGGGTGATACTTATACACCTTTCCGTCCGGAAGCTTCGGAAGTTGTATTTTCCCAACAACCTCCTTCATGTATTCATCGTGCGTTTTGGGGTCTCGACCCTGAAGTGCATTGAACAACTGCGCGCTTCTTGGCAGCTCGATATCGAATACAATTCTCTCTTTCGTATTGAAAAAAGCTTTCGCGGGTCCGACGATCAACATGCGAGGATCGTTGCCCTTGATAGAATCGAGTGAGTTGCCTTGGACTCCGACACCAACCTTGGCTACCTCGTCTGGCGTTTGTGGCGCGGGTGGCAGCGGAACGTCTGCGGCTTCCATGTCCCGAATTCGATCCGCTTCAGGCTTGCATCCCAAAACCGGAACAACGACGCAAAAGAAAACAAGCAACGCATGCAAATTCCGCATGATCAACCCCACTGACAGTTTTTGATAGGATACCCCGCCTAACGTGCAACTCCAATAATAGCGTACGGCAACGTCGACTGGGAGTCTCTCCGAATTTAACGATTGGAGGGGATGGAAATTAGCAAACGGTGCGAGGAGGCATTATTATTCAACGCCTCGAGGCATAAACATCCGAAGATGTGTGACAAGGAAACTCGTACACCATCCATACAATCATATCTATTCTATGATCGATACAGACGCATTTCTTCGGCAGGAAGTTGAATCTGCATCGCCCGCACGATTGCGTTGGCTGCTGTTGCAGAAAGCCCACGGACTATCGATTCACGTCCGCGACCTTTGGCTTCAAGGGAAGTCGGAGGATGCCCAACAATGGTTCCTATTGATCCAAGATATTTTCACGGAACTGTTGGAAGGAATCATCGATCCGAAACATGAGCTAGCAAAACAACAATCGGATTTGTACATATTCCTGATCAAATTGCTGGTTCAATCAGGCCAAACGCATGACGTAAACTCCCTCGAGAGCTTGACGGAGATCCTGGAGATTGAAAAAGAAACGTGGGAAATGCTAGTCCGACGAGAGGTATCCGGTTCCTCGTCGCTTCAGCAGCAAGGTGTGGATGATGGAGTTTACTCCGGATTTGACCTCCAGGCCTAGGAATGGTCGCTAACTCGGCGCGTAGCTAACTCGGCGCGTAGCTAAAGAGCCGGAAGGATCCACCGGCTTGGAGCTTGGACAGCTTTAGAACGCCCCCATGGGCTTGCCCATGGGACGTAATGCTTCCTGGCTAGAAGCGATCGAACTAATCAATTCCCGCGT
>JANLUJ010000634.1:0-10910 GCA_031363425.1 Pirellula sp. | reverse complement strand
GGAACCCTTGGCAGGTAGTTTTCATCCTGCCGCTCGCCTAAAGAGCGAACCAATTGCTCTACAATAGCCCCATGGTCGGTTCTAAACCAAACATGTGGTTCATGTTTTGTATGGCGGCTCCGCTCGCACCCTTAACGAGATTGTCGATGGCTGAAATCAGAATGATTCGAGGGCCATTTTCCCGAACCGTTATGTCGACGAAGTTCGACCTAGCGACAAAGCGAGTTGCCGGCAGATGCGACACCACTCGTACGAACGAGCTAGCGTCATAGTATGTGTTTAGACACTCGCGTATCTGATTGGGGGTAGCACCTGCAGCAGGATGCACGTAGATCGTGGACAGGATTCCGCGTTCCATTGGTGTCAAATGCGGAGTGAAAACGATCTGCGGCTCAATCCCACTGAATCGCGTGACAATGTCGACGATCTCAGGTTGATGACGATGGTTACCGACTGAATAGGCCGAGATACTTTCGTTCGTCTCGCAGTAGAGATTACCAAGCTTGGGTGTTCGTCCGGCACCGCTTACACCCGACTTGCTATCTACAATGATATCCAACGGCGAAATGAGCCCTTCTTTGAGAAGAGGTGACAAAGGCAGGATCGCAGATGTCGGATAGCAGCCTGGGTTAGCAATCAATTGGCAATCTTTGAGTTCGCTTGAAAATAGCTCAGGCAATCCATAAGGTGTCATTCCCAAACGGCCTGCGTCTGGATGCTTTTCACCGTACCATTTCTCATACAGAGCGGGAGTACTCAATCGATAGTCAGCGGACAAGTCGATGACGCGGCAGCCTGCGTCAAGTAACTGCATGACATGATGTGCAGAGGCTCCATGCGGCAAACATGAGAAAGCGACGTCACATCGCTCTGCAACCTGTATTGGGGTTAAGTCCTCAACGGGGAGCCGAAGACGCCGCACTAGGCTTGGATGCATATCCGAGAGCATGCTGCCATCGGCTTGGCGACTGGTGGCTGCCAGGATTTGTGCTTGAGGATGCCCGATTAACCACTCGATCGCTTCGATTGCTGTATAACCGGAAGCGCCAATAATGCCGACACGAATCATGCGAATGCCTTTGAGTGTAGTGGAGTTAGTGTTTACAAGATAAACGATTTCGCAATCTCGACCAATAACAAATTGCTTATCACAACTGCACGACAGCTACATGAACCATGGCTCTTCGGTCTGTTGAGCACATAATTCTCGAACCATGTTTCGTAGTTGCCCTAAAACCATGGCTGTTGCCCCCCAAACAAAATGGTCTCCAACTCGAAAGCCAGGTGCGTCGAATTGTGAGGTTCCACGTTTTAGTGTTCCGACGCTGACCGCGTCGTCCGATATCAAGTCCCGAAGCGGCAAAAAAATCAACTCCGATACTTCATCTGGGTTCGGATGAAATGATGGTCGAAGGGAACTAACGGCAACCACTGGAGTAACCAGATGCCGGCTCGCGAAAACGTATAAGGGGGTCAGCTCGCAAATCGGCTGCATGTACTCGGTAGTGCAGCCAAGCTCTTCTCCGAACTCCCGACATGCCGTTCGCCAGACGGTTTCACCAGAGTCGGATCGCCCTCCTGGCAATGAAACTTGGCCGCCATGATCCGCCATTTGTTTTGGTCGAAGCGTCAATGGAATTGTCCACTCGGATCCGGACACCGGAATCAAACAAACCAGGACTGCCGCAGGGTGCGAATACTTAGGCGCTGGCCCACGATGGCGTCCATAAGCGTACTGAGGTGCTAGTTCGCGATGCGCTTCGCACGGCCCCTTTGACAAGTCCACCTTCATCATGTGTCGTCGAAGCATTTCAGGCAGGTTAGTCAAGTTTTCTATTGAGTTCATTTCTTGTCCGTCTCGATTCAGGAAAACGAATCAATGGTGCACTTTTGACGAAAACTCGATGAGGACATACATTACGCCCGTACCATTTTATTCTACTTGATAAAACCATCGAATACGACACGAAAAAGATATGCACCATTTGCCTTGTTTGCTGCTAATTCGACATGCCCAGTCGCAAAACAATGCTCTCGAGGATCAATTTCGAGTTCCAGATCCAGGCATTACAGACCTCGGTGTAGCTCAGTCCATTAAATTGGCCAAGATGGTTGCGAAGCTCGCACCTACCGTAGTCTATTGCAGTCCCTTCCTTCGTTCATTGGAAACTACGCGATGGGCCATCGGCAAGCTCGAAACGGTTCCCATCGTCCGTCAGGACATTTACGAACAAGGCGGATGCCACAGTGGATATCAAGAGGGGCAACGAATCGCACAGCTTGGCATGAATCGCGAGGCACTCGCTCGCAACTATTTCGGATGGCATTTGGATGATCGAATTAACGCAAACGGATGGTACGACCTAGACCATTATGAAACAATGCAGGAAGCTCGCGAACGCGCTCGCCGAGTGCGAATGTGGTTTGAATCCGAAACGCAAACCCACTCTTCCAAAGATCGAGTCGCGATGGTGATCCATGCAGATTTCAAGATGCGATTGGTTGAAGTATTCTTGGAAGACGATCGCATCGAGGAACAGCTCGGCGAAGTCGTAAACACTTCGGTCACGCGATTGTCTTTGTCAAAAGGACGATGGCGAATTGACTATTGGAATGTGTACTCACATTTGGATCCAAATGAAATTTCGTGTTGATTTTAGAACCGAAGTCGACGCAAGTAACCACGGAAGACTCGGAATACACGGAAGGAAAATCGCAGATGTAAACTTCAAGCGAAAGAAAATTGCAATGCCATTGATTTATGAAGAGGAAACCTACAGGATTCTTGGAGCGTGTTTTGAAGTCTACAAAGAAAAAGGTTGCGGCTTTTTGGAAGCCGTATACCAGGAGTGTCTGGAGATCGAGTTTGAAATTCAGCAGCTCGCAATCCAGCCTTGTTCCGAGCTTAATTTGAAGTACAAAGAACGTGTCCTAAAACAAAAATACGTCCCAGATTTTGTTTGCTTTGGGAAAATCATTCTAGAAATCAAAGCCGTCAGCCAGCTTTGCGACGAGCATCGAGCACAAGTTCACAACTACCTGAAAGCCACCGGACATAAAGTTGGGCTCCTCGTCAATTTCGGCCACCATCCTAAGGTCTAGCACGAACGAATCGTTCGCTAGTCCTTTAGTCCTAAACTTTCCGTGTATTCCGTGTATTCCGTGGTTGTTTGAGGATGTGAGAGTAACCACGGAAGGCTCGGAATACACGGAAAGAAAATCGCGAATCAGACTTTGTTTGCTTTGACGAGCATCGAGCGCAAGTTCACAAGTACTTGAAAGCCACCGGACATAAAGTTGGGCTCCTAGTCAATTTCGGCCACCATCCTAAGGTCGAACACGAACGAATCGTTCGCTAGTCCTTCAGTCCTAAAATCAAGGGTCAATCATGGAGCCAAGCGATGGATAGTCCAGTCCGATGCTGAGTCCTCGCGTTGGTATCGGAATCGGTCGTGCAAACGGGACGGCTTGCCCTGCCAAAATTCCATCATGTACGGAATCACTTTGTAACCTCCCCAATTCTCGGGGCGAGGAACCGGCTGCCCTGCATACCTATTATCCAATTCCTGAATTGCTAATTCGAGCTGAATATCGTCTTGCAGGACTTGCGATTGAGGCGACGCGGAAGCCCCCAATTGGCTGGAACGGGGTCTAGTCGAAAAGTACTGATCCGAAACCTCCGCAGACGTTTTGATTGCTGTTCCCTCGATTCGGACTTGTCGATCGAACATCGGCCAAAAAAAATGGAGCGCTACATTTGGCTCGATAGCCATCTCGCGTCCCTTGGCTGAGTCGTAATTCGTGAAGAAAAGAAATCCATCGGCGTCGATTCCTTTCAGCAAAACAATTCGGCTACATGATCCACCCTCGGGACAAGACGTTGATAGAGTCATCGCATTGACTTCAAACCACTCCGGAAGATCCGTCGATTGAAGAAGCGCAAACCATTGCCGGAAGAACTGCATCGGTTCCCTTGGCAATTCGCTACGCATTAAACCACCAAAGGTGTAGTTTCTCCGTAAATCTTCAATACTCAAGTGCAATTCTCCTTTTTGGCATCGTTTTTGCATCGGCGATTAGTTCCGTTTGTCATTGTGGCAATCCTATCACTTGGCGTATTAACAGGCGATAGAAACGGTCTGTTTCGGATATTTTCTCTGTGGACGTTAAATCCATGAATCGATTACCAGAATCCTCAAATTCCCCCAAAGACGAAGCTCGGATTTCGCTAGCTGGTTGTGTATTGGTAGCCGCGCCTAGCATTCAAGATCCTGTTTTCGCCCGATCGGTTTGCATTGTTGTTGAGCATTCGAAGACGCAAACCATAGGCATAATGCTGAATCGTCGTTTGGTAATGGACACGGAATCGCTTTTGGAGCAATTGCTGGATGGTGCGACTAAACCATCGAATGCGGTCTCCTACGTCAACTTTGGTGGACCGCAGAATGGGCCGGTTTTAGCGATTCACGACAACCAACAGTTGGCTGAGGGTGGTAATAGTCAAGGCGTCTATTTATCTGCTCAATCAGACACTTTGAAGAAGCTAGCTCAGTCAACTCCCGAACATTGCCGACTTTTCATCGGTCATGCATTGTGGTCCGTTTCGCAACTTGAGACAGAAATCATCAATGGTGATTGGCACGTCTTGCCGGCGGTCCCCGAATTGGTTTTCGCAAATGAACACACGATGTGGGCTCGAGGAATTCAAACGGTAGGGAATGGGATCATTCAAGCAGCAACCGGACTACCACACTTGATGGCTGAGCCATATTTGAATTAGTCGCACTAAGGCAGACGTTTGCATCCCCGTGTTCTCGGGGCCTTTGAAATCGACTAGACTCAACAATTGTATGTATTGCATACATTGTTCGAAATCAAAAGAGTCGTTGCATTTCAACTGTCCTATGGAATCTACCTCGCCACGATTAGATCTACTTTACGATTCTGTTTTGACAGAAATCGCGGAGTATACTGCTGCAAAGCGTGAATTCAGCCAAGTAGTGATGGAAACCGCCGGCTGGTGCTTGCTCGACAGTTTGGGCTGTGCCCTGTTGTCCCTCGAACACTCGGCTTGCACAAAAATGCTTGGGCCAGTCGTTCCAAACGCGACATTGACCAATGGAGCGAGAGTACCGGGAACCGTATGGCAATTGGAGCCGGTCAAGGCGGCCTTCAATATCGGGTGCATGATCCGTTGGCTTGATTACAACGACACTTGGTTAGCCGCCGAATGGGGGCATCCATCGGACAACTTCGGTGCAATCCTTGCATTGACGGACTACCTGGATCGAAATCCAGATAATCTATGGCAACCCAATCGCCAATGGACGGTTCGCGATGTCTTACACGCGGCGATTCAAGCCTACGAAATTCAAGGAGTACTAGCGCTAGAAAACGGATTTAATCGCGTTGGTCTCGACCACGTGTTACTTGTCCGTATCGCTTCAACCGCTGTCGCTTGCTCTATCCTAGGAGGATCGGAAGGTCAAATCGCAGACGCGGTGAGTCTTGCTTGGTTGGACGGTGGAGCTCTTCGCACTTATCGGCATGCGCCCAATACCGGTTCTCGAAAAAGTTGGGCTGCTGGTGACGCGACCCAACGGGCTGTTCAGCTTGCCCTTTGGACCATGGCGGGCGAAATGGGTTATGCCTCGGCAATAACTGCGCCGCGATGGGGCTTCAACGATGTCGTGTTGAAGGACAAACCGGTAACGATCAGTCGCCAACTTGGCGGTTATGTCATGGAGAACATCCTTTTCAAGGTTTCGTTTCCTGCCGAATTTCATGCTCAGACAGCGGCCGAGGCAGCGATGCAATTGCACCCATACGTTATCGACAAACTGGATGCTATCCAAGAAATAATTATTCATACTCAGGAATCCGCCATTCGCATCATCGACAAAAAAGGTCCACTGGTTAATCCTGCAGATCGCGATCACTGCCTTCAGTATATCGTAGCTGTCGCTATGCTTCATGGAGACCTTGCCTCTGAACATTATGAGGACACTGCTGCCGCCGACCCGCGAATTGATCTTCTCCGTCGCAAGATGATAGTCATCGAAGACCCTCGCTATTCAAAAGACTATTTGGACGCCGACTTACGCTCGATATCAAACAGAATTCAGGTCCGCTTTGCGGATGGTACTGCGAGCGAGTCATTTGAAGTGGAGTATCCATTAGGACACCGACGACGACGCATCGAATCCCTCGGACCGCTTGAAACGAAGTTTCGATACAATGCCGGAACAAGGCTTTCCAAAACGCGAGTGAATTCAATTTTCGATAAGTTCACGGCAAAGAAAAGTTTTTTGGACACGCGAGTGTCACATTGGATGGATCAATTTGTGGGCCACTCGTAACTTTGATTGGTGCATACGAATCAGGGTCAATCGATTTCCAACCTAACGACGAGGTATTTGCGTGGCAAGTTTGCGTGAAATCGCTGAATCGATCCAACACCAAGAGCAAGTCCTTTTGCAGGGAGGAGGCAAGTCGGGATCGGACCGACAGCGCAAACTGGGCCGGCTGCCTGTTCGGGAACGTCTATCTCTTTTGCTTGACCCTGGCCGGCCGTTCTTGGAATTGGGGCTTTGGGCCGCTCACAAAATGTATCCCGATTGGGGTGAAGTGCCAGCTGCAGGCGTCGTGTCAGGCATAGGCTGGATCAACGGACATCCCTGCATGATCGCGGCCAACGATGCAACAGTCAAAGCCGGCGCCATGTTCCCTCAGTCGGTGAAGAAGATGATTCGAGCGCAAAAAATTGCTCATCGACTTCGTCTGCCCATTGTCTATTTGGTAGATTCGGCAGGTGTTTTCCTGCCTTTGCAGGACGAGATTTTTCCAGACGAAGATGACTTCGGTAGGATCTTTCGCAACAACTCAGTCCTGTCCTCAGATGGCATCCCTCAATACGCAGCTGTCATGGGAAACTGCATTGCTGGTGGAGCCTATCTGCCAGTGCTATGCGACAAGATACTGATGACGGAAGGAAGCCAACTATGTTTGGCCGGCCCGGCGCTTGTGAAAGCAGCCATTGGGCAAACGGTAGATCCTGAAGAACTTGGCGGAGCCAGTATGCACTCCCAAATCAGCGGCACCGTTGATTTCCATGAAAAGGACGACACTGCTTGTTTGAGCCGACTTCGAACCTTGATTTCGATGCTGCCAGGTCAACCAATTGAGAAGAACGGATTCGCAACGGAACGCAGTCAAGAAGATGTATACGGTATCGTTCAAGCGGACGGTCGAAGCGAATACGATGTTCGCGATTTGCTCAAGTGTATTGTTGATGCCGGAAGTTTGCAGGAATTCAAAGCGGATTTTGGTCGGACGGTTGTCACTGCCTACGTGAGAATCAATGGTATTCCAGCTGGGGTTGTTGCGAACCAACGACGGCGTTCAACGACCGCACAAGGTGAAGTACAAATAGGCGGTGTTTTATATGGAACGTCAGCCGAAAAGGCAGCTCGTTTTGTACTCGACTGCAACCAGACTCGCTTGCCGCTAATATTCATTCAAGACGTTCAAGGATTCATGGTCGGCAAGCAGGCCGAACAGTCGGGCATTATTCGCTCGGGTGCTCAGTTCGTGCATGCCATGAGCAACGCCACCGTTCCCAAGTTTACGGTCATCGTTGGCAGCTCCTATGGGGCGGGGAACTACGCGATGTGCGGTCGAGCCTACGACCCGGCACTCATTCTCGCTTGGCCGAATGCACGCTATGCCGTAATGGGCGGCAATCAAGCCGCGGATACGATGTTAACGCTAAGAATTCGCGAAGCGGAAAAATCAGGAAACAAACTCTCGCCTGAAGCAATCGAAGAAATGCGCGACTTCATTCGAAGACTATACGAGGAGCAAACTGATATCCGTTATGGAGCAGCGCGGGGGTGGGTTGACGCGATCATTGCGCCACACGATACGCGGCTTTGGTTGGCCGCTGCTCTGGCGATTGCTCCACGTGATCGCGAGAAACAGGCCAAGGTGGAGGTGTGACCAAAATGATTCGAGTTGGTAATGCGCAAGCCTTTTGGGGAGATCGGCCAACGGCTGCATTGGAGATCCTTGCGCAAGAGCCTGGCCTCGACTATCTCACCATGGACTACCTAGCTGAGGTATCCATGTCTATTCTAGCAATGCAACGTGAACGCGACTCGAAACTTGGCTATGCCCAAGATTTTGTTCAAGTTGTTCGGGACCTTGCAGATTATTGGGCCGCCGGCGGGAGATGTCGACTAATCGCGAATGCAGGAGGACTAAACCCGACCGAGTGTGCGCGGGCTTGCATTTCCGCATTGGAACAGAATGGCTGCAGATCGATGAAGGTAGCCGTTGTCGGTGGCGATGATGTACTATCCAACCTGTTGTCGAGCAACCCGAGTTCAAATGCATTTTACAATTTGGATTCGGCCGCTCCACTTGCAACTGTCCGAGATCGATTGGTGACCGCAAACGCCTATCTTGGATGCGAAGGAATCGTTCAGGCGTTGGAAGCAGGTGCGGAAATCGTGATTACCGGACGGGTTGCTGATCCATCCATGGTTGTTGCACCATGTGTCTATGAATTCGGGTGGGACAGCAATGATTGGGCTCGATTGGCAGGTGCTACCGTAGCCGGCCACTTGCTTGAATGCGGAACCCACGCAACTGGCGGTATTTCCACCGATTGGTTGGATGTTCCGGACGTAGCCCATCTCGGTTTTCCCATTGCAGAAATCCTAAGCGATGGCAGTTGTACGATCACCAAATCGGAACGCTCGGGAGGTCGTGTAACTCCCGAAACGATAAAAGAACAACTTATCTACGAAATCGGGGACCCAGAGCGGTACTTAAGCCCGGACTGCACCGTCTCATTTCTTGGCCTTGAAGTGAAGTCGGTCGGGACAAATCGAGTCAAGGTCAGCGGAGCGGTTGGAAGTCCACGCCCGAAAACATTTAAAGTAAGCGCAACATATCGCGATGGTTATCGAGCTGCTGGAACGTTAACATTATTCGGCCCAAATTCTGTGGCCAAGGCCCGCCGATGTGGCGAAATGGTGCTCCAACGCTTGCGAGAAGCAGGCTTTACGTACCGAGATTCCATTGTCGAATGTTTGGGGAATGCTGGCAGCGTTCCCGTTTCGCATTTGACTACCAATAGCCAAGCCCATTACGAATCCGTCCTACGCATTGCTGTCGAGTCCGATTCGAAAATTGCGGTAGACCGGTTTACGCGTGAACTAATGCCACTCATTACAGCCGGTCCACAGGGTACTACGGGATATGCCGAGGGTAGACCTCGCGTTCACGGGGTCATTCGATACTGGCCATGTTTGATTGATTGCGAACTTACTCAATCAAGCCTTGTCTTTTTCAGTTCGTCGGACACGATTTCCCATCGAAATAGTTCAGCCATTTGGCCACCGGCGTACGGGATGTTTCCGCAAAATGCATTGCTCGAATTGCCGACCCGGACAGCAATCGCATTAGCGGACGCCAAGTGTCTGGCGGACATTGCGTATGGTCGCAGCGGCGACAAGGGGACCGGTGCCAACATAGGAATCCTCGTTCGGTCCATGGAAGATTATGAATGGGTGAGACGATGGTTGACTGCAGAGCGCGTCAAACAATACTTTGAGCCAATCGGTTTAAGCTCGGTCGAGAGATTTGAGATGAAGAATCTTGGTGGATTCAATTTTGTCGCCAAGGGAATACTCCAACGCGGTTTGCGTAATGATGCTCAGGGTAAGGCACTAGCACAAGCCTTGTTGTCGATGCCATTGAGTGATCTCGATGCACATGGTGATCGTCCCCGCATTGGAACTTAGATAGCGGTACGGCGCAAGCCAGCCGGTTCATCGCAAACGCAGCGTGGTGTTTGCCGATTAGTAGTTGATCCTCTCTTCAACGACAACAACATGACAATCTATTCCAATACCGACGAACCCTGGATCGATGGTTTAACGATAGGAGAGGTGCTTCGCGAGACCGCGAAAAAGTTCCCATCGCAAGATGCGGTTGTATTTTGTGGCAACGGATATCGGTTGTCATGGAGTGCATTCGACGCAGAAGTAGATCGGGTAGCTCGAAGTCTGTTAGCCCTCGGCCTCCGGCGCGGCGATCATTTTGGAGTTTGGGCAACCAACGTCCCGGAATGGGTGATCCTTCAATTTGCAACAGCTAGGATCGGAGCTGTCTTGGTCACGATCAATCCATCCTATCGGACGAATGAACTCGCCCACGCAGTTCGTCAAGCCGATCTATCGGGCTTGGCCTTGATCGACACGTTCAAGACGACCGACTACTTTGCTTCGCTGAAGGAAGCGATTCCGGAACTGGCATTGCATGCGCCAGGCGAACTCAGGAGCAGTCAATTCCCAAAGTTGAAATGGGTTATTGCGTTGCGAGGTGAAACACCGACGGGCGCCATTTCTTGGCAAGATCTTTTGGCACGGGCCGAATCGGTTTCCTTGCTCCAATTGCAAGCTGCGGAGCGACAATTGCATTGCTCAGACCCGATCAATATCCAGTACACGTCGGGGACGACTGGTTCGCCCAAAGGGGCCATGCTTTCGCATCGCAACATCTTGCTAAATGCCTACTATGCCGGCTTGGGCCAGCGGTTTACCGGACGAGATCGGATTTGCATACCCGTACCATTGTATCACTGTTTCGGCTGTGTCTTGGGTACGTTGTGCTCGATCGTTCACGGCGCAACGATGGTTTTTCCGGCTGAAAATTTCCAAGCTGCCGCTACATTGAAAGCGATCGAATCGGAGCGTTGCACGGCGGTTTATGGAGTTCCCACGATGTTCATTGCGATGATGGAGCACGCCGAATACTCTCAGCGAAATCTTACTTCGTTGCGAACAGGGATCATGGCGGGCAGCCCATGCCCGATCGAGCTCATGAAAAAGGTCACTAGCGAA
>JANLUJ010000600.1:0-3974 GCA_031363425.1 Pirellula sp. | reverse complement strand
TGTTGGCTAGCATCTCGGGTGTTGTGTTGTGGGGTACTGATTGGTTTTCTTTTACGGGTCCTTTGAAATGGGTATCGTTGGAGGACACTCCACCCGATTCGCCTTGGATCCGATTTCTAGGAAACGGGCCAACCGCTCGCTGGATCATGGACGTCTCGCATCGCAAACTGCACCGCCCATCCGTTTTTGGATCGCTGGTCTCTCGATATCTTCACGAGCGCGGTGGCCACAATGCTTTTTTGTTAGGTCAACACTCAAGAATGGGCTGGCGTTACTATTTTCTCTTTGCTTGGGTGTTCAAAAGCACTTTGCCGGAACTTGCATTATCCCTGGCTATCATTCCATTGTGCATCGCCGGGATGTTGTCCAAGTCAAAAGTCAGTCAAGATGATCAGAGAGCCCAAGTCGTATGGCCTGTTGCAATGTGTTTCTTTTGGGCAATGCTGTGCTCGGCACATGTCAACATTGGCCAGCGGTATATGCTCATCCTATACCCGCTTACCTTTTTGGTTGCCGTCGATCTTTTGTGGCAAATCTTTGCTTCGCGAAACTGGATTCGAATCGCAATCGGAGTGATTCTCGTAGTCGGACAATTTTCAAGTGCAATGGCAGTTGCACCGCACTACTTGGCATATTTCTCGCCCATAGTTGGGGGGCCAAGTCAAGGTCGATTCTACCTTGCGGATTCGAATATCGATTGGGGACAGGACCTTCCGCGACTTCGAGACGAGATGAGACGTCTTGGTTATCATCGACCGATCCTGTCGTATTTCGGTACAGCAAAGCCGGCTGCATATGGAGTTAAGGCAACACCATTCAGCGAGTCGACCCTCGAAGAACTTGACGATTTCGATGTTTTGGCTTTGTCGGTCAATAAATGGAACGGCGTCTACATAACCCCAAAAGATGTTTTCGCAGAATTTCGAAAGCGGAAATTCGTGGCCTCAGCTGGCTATTCGATTCTGCTTTTCGATCTCTCGGAACCTGGAGCCCGCGACGCCCTTCGAGAAGCTTGGCGCCGGTATCCGAGAGAGTAGCAGGCACGCTCCGTCGTGCCGTCCGCTGGAGGGAATTGACAATAATTCTTGGTAAACGGCACATGGAAGGTGCCTACTACTTTGATTTTTGTCGGCCGTGTCAAGACGTGGCAATGTGATTCCGGTTTGCAAATATTTGCGATTTTTTGGATTCGATCAGAAAGAAAACAAAAATTGTGTTGTGTCTAACTGTAGAAAGCTCGTTTAACCCCGAGCCGTAGGCGACGGCCCGACTCTGGCGATTCAAACGGTTAGACACATTTCCTCGCCGGCAATTCGCTAGCAAGTTATTCGCTACTCTTTCCACCCGCACCAATTGCCTACAATCTCAACTATGCCAGCAAATCCAGAAACACGCGAAAGCCTGATCCTGCGATTGCCATCTGCAACCGACGCGGATGCTTGGCAAGAGTTTATCGATCTTTACGAACCGCTGGTCATTCGATTTGCCCGCCGACGCGGGTTGCAAGACGCTGACGCTCGCGAGATAGCGCAGAATGTATTTATCTCGGTTGCCAAAGCGGTGGATCGCTGGCAGCCCGACCGAGAACGCGGAAAATTCCGCGCTTGGTTGTTTCGTATCGCCCGGAATCAACTAATAAATTGGGTGGCCAAGCATTCGCGTGGCCGCGGGTCAGGTCGAACTTCCGAGTTTGATGCGTTGGCTCAGATCGACGCTTCGCCTCGACAACAAGAGGCATTGGAACTCGACTACCGCCGCGAGATGTTTCGCTTGGCAGCAGCTCATGTTCGAGAATCATTTAGCGAATGCAGTTGGAACGCGTTTTGGAGGACCAGCGTTCTTGGTGAATCGATCGAATCGGTAGCGTTGAGCTTAGGGATATCTCACGGCGCCATTTACATAGCCCGAAGCCGAATCACGGCCCGCATGAAATTGATCATCGAGCAGTGGGAGCACAACGATGCAATCTAACTCCAGTGCGAAAAACACATCCCGCCAGCCTTGCTCGTTCCAACAACTAGAGCTAGTGCTGCATGGGAGCGAACAGAGTCCGAATTACTCCGAAGCGATTGCGCACGTCGAACAGTGCAAAGTTTGCCAATCCCGACTTGAGAACAAGTCGACCATGGACATGCCGTGGTGGAGTGAAGCAAAGGAATCCTGGCTCGAAAGTGAACTACCGACAGAGAAATCGAATTCATCGTTAAGTTCTGTCTCCATCGAAATAGCTAGCGAGATGACCGAGGATTCGCGAGTCGAGTTTGAAACGGTCATGCTGTCTTTCTTGGAAGCGCCAAGCCATCCAGAATTGCTCGGTCGTCTGGGTCGATATGAAATTGAACGGGTGATTGGAACCGGTGGAATGGGTATTGTACTTAAAGCCCACGATACCGAACTGCATCGTGTCGTTGCCATCAAGATACTAGCGGCGCATCTAGCCAATAGCGCTTCGGCCCGCAAGCGATTTGCCCGCGAGGCACAAGCTGCTGCGGCTGTCCTGCATCCCAACGTAATCCCCATTTACAATGTCGAGTCGGAAGGGAAACTCCCGTACTTGGTAATGCAATGCGTGTCAGGACAATCGTTGCAAACCAAAGTCGATCGCTGCGGAGTATTGGCGCTCACGGATACGTTGCGAATAGCCAAACAAACAGCGGCAGGCCTGGCCGCGGCTCATGATCAAGGGCTTGTACATCGTGATGTTAAACCAGCCAACATTCTTCTAGAAGAGAACGTGGATCGAGTCATTTTGAGCGATTTTGGTTTGGCCAGAGCCGTTGACGACGCATCGCTAACGAGAACGGGGGTTGTGGCTGGCACACCGCATTACATGTCGCCCGAACAAGCCCGTGGCGATACGATCGACACTCGTAGCGATCAGTTCAGTCTGGGCAGTGTCATGTATCTCATGTTGACGGGTCGAACTCCCTTTAGAGCCACCGGGGCGATGGGAGTATTGCATCGCATTTGTAACGAAGAACACCGACCAATCGAGCAAATCAACGTGGATGTGCCATTTGAAGTCGTAGCGCTAGTAGATCGATTGTTGGCCAAGGACCCAGCCAACCGATTCGATACGATGCATGTCGTGGAAACCGAAGTCGAAAGCCTCTTAGCGGCCCTGCAAAGTGGTGGCCTTTCAATTGCCAAACGGAAAAAGAGACGAGCCAACTTTAAAGGGATTGCTACGAATGGAGTTACTAGGCTGACCATTGCCTTTGGGCTGCCAGCATTGTTGGGTGCATTGGTAGCAGCCATCTTGATCTGGCAGTTTGCACTACCCTTTTATCGGCAAAACATCAGTAAGCCATTGAGCATTCGTTCGATAGCCGAGCAGTTGAACAATGCGATTCTCGACGACAACCAATTCCAAACCGAAGCAAGTCAGATCGAGCGAGAGTTGCTTTTCCTATTGCAGCCTCCACCCGCGCAGATAGTCCCTTCGATTAGCCAATTTGAATCCGAAGTGCAAAACATCGAATGGCAAATCAAAGCATATGAAGCAAGCCATAAGCCATAAGCCATAAGCCATAAGCCATAAGCCATTTGCCATTTGCCATTTGCTTTTTGCTATTTGCTATTTGCTATAAACTTCCACCCTAAACCCTAAACCCTAAACCCTTTTGAAAGCCTAATCATGAAACGAACAATCGCATCTTACTTTATCGTTGGAACATTGCTGGCCGCAAGCGCAGCCGGAACCATTCGCGTATTTGGCCAGGGGGGGCCGAATCGAAAGCCCAACGACGGTCCGATTGTCAGTGGGTTTTACCTGCCGTCCTTCAACCAATCGATTCCGCCACAAGGGCCTCCCCCAGGCCAATACACTTCTCCCGGTTACGCCTTGCCAAATCAGCCAATGGTTGCCAATAACTATCCAATGCAGAATGGTAACATTCACCATGTTTTCATTCTCAAAGAAGACGGAAACTTCGAGCTAATCGAAAGGGGGCAAGGGGCTCCATACAACCCAG
>JANLUJ010000561.1:0-1467 GCA_031363425.1 Pirellula sp. | reverse complement strand
TCCCGCGATCGAAGCCGGCCCAAAATGCCGGTTCGCTAATGGCAACGCAGCCCATCCTTGCCAATGTTTCATAGTCATCGGTTGTACGTGAGACCATGTGCAAATGGGGATCGATGTAATCCATTGGGCTAGCTACCCTTCTTTGCGATCGACATTTGAGATTGCCAGTGAGGATCGTATAGTCGGCTCATGAGTAATTGCACACGCTTGGCTTTTTCAACTTCGTCGTCACACAGAACCTGCATGCCCTGCATCAGAAGCTGCATGTTCTTTGAATCCTCGACATCGCCGGTGGCACGCTCAATTCGATCGAGCGTCGCAGCGAGCTCAACAATCCGGGCTCGGGCGATCATGAAGTCGTCGGCCACAATTTGCTCCGCACTTCGTTCAACCATTGTCTGCTTAGTATTCATGGCTCGCTATCTTTGGGCGTTTCGGTTAGGGTCGGTACCTTCTGTACCGCTTGACGAATGCGGCGTTGATTCACTTCGTCTGCTAACATCGATAGTACTTCAGCGACGGGTTTTGTGCCAATTTCCCCTTCGATTCTATCTCTCAAAGCGATCGATTTGGTTTCTGCTTCGCGTGGACCTACGACGGCCATGTAGGGAATCAATTCGACTTGTGCGTCGCGTATTTTGGCTTGGACCTTGGCACCTCGCAGGTCGACAGTCACCCGGAAACCTGCATCCAAAAACTGCTTCTCAAGCTCCAATGCGTAGTCGTTGGACTTCTCGCTGAGCGGACAGATGCGCACTTGCTCAGGAGCCAGCCACATCGGAAAGGCACCCGCAAAATGCTCGGTCAACATTCCAACAAAGCGTTCCATCGAACCAAAGGGGGCTCGGTGAATCATGACCGGGCGATGCGTTTTGTTGTCCGAACCGATGTACTCCAATTGAAAACGTTCGGGCAAGTTGTAATCAAGTTGGACAGTTCCTAATTGCCATTGTCGGCCGATACAATCCCGCACCATGAAGTCCGCTTTCGGACCGTAGAATGCAGCCTCCCCCTCAGCCTCCTCAAAATTCAAGCCAGATTCAATAAGCACACGGCGCAAGCCAGCTTCGGCCTTTTTCCAGTTCTCTTCGCTGCCGACGTATTTGTCGCTCTTTGGATCTCGTAGCGAAAGCTGAACACGATAGTCCTTTAGTCCCACCGACTCCAAGACCATTCGCGTTAGTTCAATCGTATTGCGGAACTCCTGCTCCACTTGATCTTGAGTGCAAAAAATGTGCGCGTCGTCTTGGGTTAGGCCGCGCACACGAAGCATGCCATTGAGTTCCCCTGTTTGTTCAAATCGATAGACTGTTCCAAACTCGAAAAGCCGCAAAGGCAACTGCTTGTACGAACGCGGCATCGCTTTAAAAATCTGAGCATGATGAGGGCAATTCATCGGCTTGACCAAATAGCGCTCATGCAAACGTTGCCAAGCTTGAAGGACAGCAGTCTTTTCTACGACCGGTT
>JANLUJ010000547.1:0-3486 GCA_031363425.1 Pirellula sp. | reverse complement strand
GGGATGCGTCGGTTAGACTGGAGCGGTAAGCGGCACCGGCATCGGCCGCCTCGACTTTTCGAAACTTTACTTGCAGCCACTCAATGAATTTGGACGTTCTCGGACAAGGAATCATTGGAACTCCGACGATCATCACATGCTAAAACGAATACGTTTACCGAAGTTGTCGCTTCGGTCAATCTTTTTATTACAGTCGATAATTGGTCTGTACCTAGCATCTTGGGCAGCGACGCACAACTATGAACATCGACTACAGCGTCCGCTTTCGGACCTGTGGGACTGCAGCGAGCCGTATATTGTTCCATTGCCATTTCTCATAGTCAACACCCACATCAACGTAGACAAATTCTCCCCTGGCGTGGAACGGAAATACTATTTATGGTCAGGAATTCGAAAGCACTTGATTCACAGTTCGTGGTCACCGATACTATTCAGCGACGCGGGTGCGATTCTCATTGATGATCTCACCAATGAGGTCGTCCCATAAATCCATTGCAGTTATTCCACAGGTGCGTAACTAGTAGCAACCCAAACACTGTGGACGCCGGTTGCTTGCTCGACGGTGGCTAGATCGGATAGACTGTAGCGGACAGCGGCGAGGAAGCGTCTTGGGATTGGAACATTCCGTTTCTGCTCCGATTCGATGCAGTTGGGATGGATTGAAACTGGTGAACTCATTGAACCCTTACGACGCAAACACGGCTTCGATTGCTACTCACATAAAGCCTACTAATTGGTTTCGCGCGTTCGCCATTCTAAACCTGGTGATCTTCGCACTGCCAATGCTGCTCGTCGGCGCAATCTACCTTTTCATGAGACTTCAATCGTCGTTTGAATCCTGGCAATTAAGTGGAATTTCGAGTTCGTTCGGCGCGGAGATCGTCATTGTGCTCATTACGTACCTAGCGATTCCTAACTGCTCGCTGTTCGCATATTTATTGATTCGTGGCCGGTCGAATCGCAAGAAATCGAGATAGCCGAACTGTGAAATGATTGAGAAAAATCCCTACGAGCCGACAACATTGACGACCAATCGCTTCCCGCTTTTTCTTTGGCTTGCGATTGTCGCGTGTTGGAAATCACGGTCAGCGGTTGCTGTCGCCGTCAATCAAACAGACAAATCGCGAAGCGTCGATGTCGAGTAAGTATGCCCGCTCTTCTCGTTGTTCTGCAGCGAAGCCCCGTTCCTCACTTTGGTCAATAAATTGCGTTGCCAATTTTCATAGCGTCGCTGGGCAAGGATGTGGAGGTGGGAAAAATTCGGTCAGCTTCCCGATCATGATTGCAACCCCTGTGGACAAAGCAAATGGAGGAATCGTAAACTGATTGGATGACCAAGCCACATTCAGAATCCGTTACTGCAGATCCCTGTGTTTGTAGTTATCTTGCGAGGAATGCCAACGATTCCAGGCGTCCGATTGTTTTCGACGAGTTGGACAAGAGATACAAGTATCGGTACACGGTTAGCGGTCGTGAGTCGCTTCTAATGATCTACCATTGCCCTTGGTGTGGCGGTGTTGCCTCGGACTCGCATCAAAAGAGTCTGTTTTTCGAACTCAATGAGGATGCATGCACTGAGTTTGAACAGATAATTCGATCGTGCAAAACGATTGATGAAGTGATCGCGATCTTTGGTCAACCGGATGAAGACGAGTTAACCGTCATTCGATTCAATGAAAAGCCGGGAATGTCTCCTCGAACGGACAGAATACGTTTAGTTACCTTCCAGCAGATTCATCCCGAAATGAGCGTTTCGATTGCTCAGCAAATTGACGGTACTCTGAGCCTTAGCTTTTCGCCCAAGCCGATCGGGTCATGTTAGCCCAAACACTGTGGACCTAGATCAGCTTCAGCGGGCAACAATGTGGAAGTGGTCGAAGCCAGCGACAGTCGCTTTCCACAGGTTTGCTAGAAGCTACGTAGGCTACGGCGCTGGACGCTTGCTGGAGGATGGATGCATGGAATAGACTGTAGTGGATAGCGGCGGGGAAGAGCGTTGGGGTGGAGAAGGCAACCATTCCAGTTCCGCTCTGATTCTGCTGGGATAGTGTGCTGATCAATTCGGAGATGGACGAGTTTTGCAATGGACATCTTCGGCGAAACGGATCCTCGATTGATGCCAACCCGTATTTTCTGGAATAGCATCCGACTCGACTATTCATCCGGTATGGTAATAAGCTGTGTGCCGCAACGAGCGACGGGAGTGTTTGGCACTCTTGCCATCGTATCACGTGGCAAATACCTAGCCTTACTCGGCAGCGCTACGGGAAACGGTACTGCTCTACAAAGGAGACCTTTGCATGTTGCCGCGGATTAACGAGAAACTTTTGCGCGCGAAGGAACGGGTTCGAGCCAAGCGGAAACTAGAGGCGATGTTGGCTGAGGCACAGCGCCAAGTTCAGGAGCAGCAACAGCGTTGCTTCAAACATAGGCAGTTGCTTGGTAGCGAGCAAGCCCATGTGGAAATCCTCGAAGGGGTTAGCCTTATGTCGCTCTTCTTCACCATCCTCGGCACGAAGAGTGAGCGGCTGGAAAAGGTAAACCAGGAGTATCTTTCTGCCAAGTTCAAACACGCGGAGGCCGTCGAAGCTGTTAAGTTTGTTCAGATGGAATTCGATCGATTGGAACAGAGGCTAATTGAGTTTCGCGATGCCGATAGCGAGTATGTGCGGTTGGTTGAGGAGAAGCACTGGCTCCTGGTCGAGACACAAGATCAGCGGGCCGAAGCCTTGGGTGGCCTAGTCGAACGACTTGTGGATCTTGGCGCTGACAGCTTGGAACTTCAAGAGGCGATGCAGGCCGGGACGGCAGCACTAGAATCTCTTGAGAGAGTTCTCGCAGAACTTCGGTCTGCGGAGGACGTGTGGACATCGGATGAACCAGGAGGCAGTTTCAAGCTACGAAAGAACAGCTTTCAAGAATCGAAACGGCGAGTCAGTCCGCCCACGCTGCCCAGCGGCTCCTTCGCAAATTTCAAGAGGAACTGGCCGATGCGAGCCTGCGCCTCCATGTCGCCGTCCACATCGATAGGTTTTCGATCTTCGCCGAATCCTTTTTCGACGGATTGATTTCCGACTGGATTGTTAACTCGAAGATCCAGGCAGCATCGTCGGCCTGTGGCACTACCATCGCGGCGGTTAGTGCGACGCTTGCGGAGTGCCGAAGGCAACTGGACGAAGTCGAGCGGAATACTAAAGCTGTGACCGAGCAACGCAGGCATTTCATTGAGGATGCGTAAGAGCGATTTAGACTGCAAGTCAAGTCAAACGATGCAATCTGACGAATGGTTGACAATAGCTTCCGCAGTCCTTGGGCCAACTCGATCGATGGTCATGACACGCAGAACTCGAGGATCCTGTTTGCCGATTTCATCCAGCTTCTTTTCGATGGAAGTTAGCTGTAAGCCAACCGCATCGAGTTGCGTTAACTCGGCATCAAGTTGGCCTTTCCAAAACTCGTTGCTCAAGCATCGATCGATTGTTTTTC
>JANLUJ010000438.1:0-3211 GCA_031363425.1 Pirellula sp. | reverse complement strand
CAAGTCTTGGACTCGTATGACAACAAGACCTATGCGGACGGACAAGCTGGGGCGATCTATGGTCAGTACCCTCCACTGGTCAATGCCAGTCGAAAGCCTGGCGAGTGGCAGTCGTATGACATTATTTTCAGGCGTCCAATGTATCAAGACGGCAAACTTGCTCAGCCCGCTCGTCTCACTGTGCTTCACAATGGAGTTCTCGTCCAAGACAACGTACGACCTTTGGGACCGACTACTTGGTTGCAACACAAACCGTACGAAATAAGCCAAGAAAAGTTACCGCTTTCGTTTCAAGATCATGGCAATCCGGTGCGGTATCGAAATGTATGGCTGCGAGAGCTTCCAACGGAGGTCATCGCTCAGCCGGAAAAACCTTACGACCCGGTAATCGTTGCTCTAACGGCCGAGCAACAGGCAAAAATAGTTGGCAAATACGTGCGTGATGATGGCGGATTGTGGGAAATTACACAGCGTGACGGCAAATTGTTTTTTTCTGTGACAGGAACACCATTAGAGATGATTGCACACAGCTCCGAAGAGTTTGGGCTAAAATACACCGCTGGCAAACTGACCTTGAAGTACGATGCAGCCGGTATTCCAAAGGATTTGCAGTTCTTTATGGGTGGCGATGTCACGAACGGGACTCGATCGAAGTAGCTTCAAACGTCTCGTTGATTCAAGATATCCGTTTTCCTTCACTCGCCAGAAATCACATGACAAATGACTAACCCCATTCTATTCACAATCCTGCTTGTTTTCGGATTGTTCGTTTTTGTCTTTGCAATCATCATCCTTGCCGTATTTTCAAGGTATTTTTGGCTCTGGATTCAATCCGTTATGACTGGCGCCAAGGTTTCCGTGATTGACTTGCTCGGAATGATGTTCCGAAGGGTCGATGCCAAAACCATTGTTCGTGGCAAGATCATGGCTGTGCAGGCAGGGATTCGTGACGAAGATTTAACCACCAAAGCCCTCGAAGCCCATTACCTTGCTCGTGGGAATGTGCCTCAAGTGATACGTGCGCTCGTGGCCGCCCGAAAGAGTAAGCAAATTACCCTGTCGTTTCGCGAAGCGGCTGCGATCGATCTTGCCGGTAGAAATGTTTTGGATGCCGTACAGACCTCTGTTTATCCAAAAGTCATTGACTGCCCACCCAAGGGGAGCGCAGTCGCTTTCCTCGACGCGATCGCAAAGGATGGAATTCAGCTCAAAGTCAAGGCACGCGTTACGGTCCGCGCCAATTTGCAACGTCTTATCGGCGGTGCAACCGAGGAGACGATTATCGCGCGTGTCGGTCAAGGCATCGTCAGCGCCATCGGCTCCTCCGAGAGTCACAAAATCGTATTGGAAAATCCGGATGTCATATCCAAAGCAGTGCTTGCAAGTCGCCTTGACGATCAGACTGCTTTCGAAATCGTATCGATTGACATTGCAGATATTGACGTAGGCGAAAATATTGGCGCAAGACTTCAAGCGGACCGAGCGGAAGCGGACACACGCGTTGCCCGAGCTAAAGCGGAAAGTAGACGAGCAGAAGCTGTTGCAACCGAACAAGAGATGATTGCCAAGATCGAGGAGAGCCGAGCGGAAGTCGTCTCGGCTGAATCGCAAGTTCCCAAGGCAATCGCTGACTCATTGCTAAGTGGACGGCTCAGCATTATGGATTACTACAAATTGCGAAACATTACCGCCGATACCGAAATGCGTCAAAGTATTGCTGGGACCAGCACAACTGGACCATCCAATCCAACGCGTTCCAACTAGTGTTTTACAGTGGCACGGCGGTCTCCGCCAAGTCACTCTCGACACGGCCCAGGGGGCCATGCTACTCCCAATCAGGAATTAACCATGGCGGATGACCTCGAAGATTTTCTAAAACAAGCCGCGTTGCGCCGCCAACAGCGACAGCAGCAACGGACGAATAGCCCCACTGCTGCAACAAATGCGCCGCCGCCAACGCGCGCTGTCCCACCGACACCCCGCTTGCAACCGCAAGAGCCTGTCCCCACGGCTCAAGTTGTAGAATACTCTAAGCCCTACGAGCCAACCGTTGGGAACCTTTCCTCTAGCCTTCCGTCTGCCTCTCTTTCCGGAAGTGTCGGTCAAGCGGATGAACGAATGCAGACTCATCTGAGGGATGTTTTTAAAAACGAGATCGGCAACATCCGTTCATCGGAAGCGAAGCCAACTTCAAAGAAGAAAAACAAGAAGGAACAGCGGCTTCAAGAGACTCCCGCCACACCGGCAGAAGTGCAGCCCTCGGCCAAGGTTTCCTCTGCATCGTTGGTCGCACAGCTGCGGGATCCGCAATCACTTCGTATGGCGATCATCGCGCACGAGATCATGAAGCGACCGTGGCAATGAACGAGCCCGATTTTGATCGAGGTGTGAATGGACTTCTTCCCGCGATCGCGCAGGATGCTACCTCAAAACAAGTACTTATGTTCGCCTGGATGAACTTAGAGGCTTATTCGGAAACGCTGCTTTCGGGATTTGCAACTTATTATAGCCGGTCACGCAAGCGACTTTGGCGAAAAGGTGAGGAGAGCGGACATCGTCAAAAAATTGTTGAAATTCGAATCGATTGCGATGCCGACTGCATTTTGCTCATGGTGGAACAAAGTGGTGCAGCATGCCACAAGGGTTACACGAGTTGCTTTTTTAGAAAACACTCGAAAGACGAAGGGTATTCTGTGGACCAACATCGCATTGTCTCTCCCGACAAAGTTTATAAAAAAAAGCACGACTAATCGATGCCTGAACTGCCTGAAGTTGAGACAATGCGTCGTGGTTTGATTGCAACTATCGGCGGAACCATCTCGGCCATCACAGAGCCGGTCATCCCCTACCGGCCAATAAAAATAGAGCCGTCGATCGAGCTGTTTAGAAAGCGAGCATTGCTGGCGACTATTGTTGACGTTTCCAGAATTGCCAAGCGAGTTCTCGTCAAACTCAGTACGGGCGATTCCATCGTAATGCAACCCAAAATGGCAGGGATAGCGATGGTCTCCGATCCGCCAAGCCAGCAACACACGCGTATCGTTTTCGAACTAAAAGGTGCCGCAGTCGATCGATTTCTTTATTGGGATCGAAGAGGCTTAGGCACCGTTTGTCTTTGGTCTCCGGATCAAATAGAACTACATCTTGGGCCAGACAAGCTAGGTCCGGATGCCTCTTTGGTTGACCAGGGGACTTTTGTAGAGCGATTTCA
>JANLUJ010000418.1:0-7341 GCA_031363425.1 Pirellula sp. | reverse complement strand
GCAAGGTCTGTTCGGGAGCACAGAGGGGACCACCCACCGCAACCCAATATCCACCCCGTTGCGTGTAAGCAATCGCTGCATCGTCCATGCTCCACAGGGACAGCCCGGGTTCAAGTACCATGAACGAATGTAAATTCCGACCGTACTTCTCCAACAACGTCAATAACCGTTCGCATTGGGGATCGGTAACGGTCATGTTTTACTCGCTGAACGGCGTCCGTGCGAAATCGATTGTTTGCCGATGAAAATTTGATAGGTCGTATACCAGCTTCCCATCGCAGCGAATATCGGAGACTGATCGATGCTTCGATGCGTCTTCTCGAACAAAATGTGGCCGAGGTAGGGTGGTCCGAGCTGGCACCAAATTCCGACTGCAACAAAGTAGAGGTTAAAAAAAGAGATTCCGAGTAGACCAAACGTCAATGCGGCTACGTTGCTCAGAAAATGTACCCATCGATTCCACGGCGAAGAGTGGTCAGGCACATAGACTCGATCGTAGAATTCCTCAAAGGACTTCAAAAAGTTTTGAAGTCTAGTTCGTACGTTCATCTTGCCCGCAAACTGCGCTCTACGCGTTGCCCTTTTAAGTCCCAACTTGAGTCCATTCCGCAATTGTAATGTTTCGATAACAACTTGTCGGCGGTTTTCAAAGCAAATCTCTGTTTGCATGACGCGACCGGTGAGCGCCTCGTCGCAAAAGCCTCGCCAGAACCAAAACGACTGTCATTTTCATTGACGTGACAAATTGCGATTGGTTTACCATTTCGAAGGCAACAACGATTCGTTAAGATTCTGCAGCGCTATTGCTAGAATCATTTTCGTGCCAATCAGATCGAACAAGTGTTATGCCAGCCGCAATCCGGGCCGTCAGCCTATTCAAGTCGTACCCCGCTAAACCGCCAGTTGAAGCCGTGCGTGGTATCGATTTGGAAGTGATGGAGGGTGAGTGCTTTGGTCTCTTAGGACCAAACGGTGCAGGCAAGACCACAACCATGGAGATGCTAGAAGGTTTGCTTGAGCCAACGTCCGGCACCATAGAGATTCTGAACTACCGTTGGGGACACGATGATGCAGTGATCCGATGCTTGATCGGAATATCACTCCAAGAAACGCGGTTGACCGAACGGCAAACCGTTCGAGAGACGGTTGACTTATTCCGAAGTTTCTATCCCAACGCAATAGCCTCTTCGGAGGCCATTGCCGCCGTTTCGCTGGAGGAAAAAGCCAACGCATACGTCGAAAAACTTTCTGGCGGACAGCTTCAGCGATTGGCAATTGCGACCGCAATCGTCGGCGATCCGAAATTGCTTTTCCTCGATGAGCCAACAACGGGTCTTGATCCCCAATCGCGTCGACAGCTTTGGGATGTCATTCGAGCCTATCAATCGCGAGGTAGAACCATCATGTTGACCACCCACTACATGGACGAAGCCGAACGACTCTGCGATCGGGTGGCTGTCGTCGATCACGGGAAAACGATTGCTATCGGGACACCTAGTGAATTGATTCGTCAATACGGAGGCGAACACGTTGTCGAGTTCGACATCGCGGGTGATGGTCCGCCGCTGGAGCTTCCGCTCCTTAGTTGCCTTAGTGGGGTCGAGCAGTCGCGAGTTACTGACGATGGCTACTTGCTGGTTGTTCGCGAGCCTCACGTGGCTATCTCATCCTTGTTCGACTACTGCCAAAGCCATGGGTTAGCGCTAAGTCATCTGACCACACGGCAAGCCACATTGGAGGACGTCTTCATTGCACTCACAGGGCGACACTTACGAGATGGTGGCCCGGACGAAATTGCCAAGGTGCAAAAATGAGCCGCCCGTTTTTTGAAAGTTCCCTGTTTCAGCTTTGCCTAGCTCGGCTTCGTTCCTTTGTGCGGCATCCCGAAGTCCTTTTTTGGACCTATGGGTTTCCTTTGTTGATGCTGTTAGCGATGGGACTCGCGTTTCGCAGCACGGGGCCCGCCCCAATGGCAATTGACGTCATCGGGCCGAGGGCCGAATCGGTTGCGGCATCGTTGAATCGACCGCCGAAGATCCTTGCAGTCGCCGGTGACGACGTCCTATGGAAGAAGCGTTTGCAGTCAGGTAAGGCCAACGTCGTGGTGCTGACCCACGAAGACGAAAACCGTTTTGAATTTTGGACTGAGCCGGCTCGCATCGAAAGTCAGTTGGCTCGCATGACCGTCGAGGCAGCCCTCTTGAAGGACCGATTGGCATCGGGTTCGTTGCAAATTGCAGACGAACATTTGGAGGAAGTAGGCTCGCGCTATATCGATTTCTTTGTGCCTGGAATGCTCGCGTTGAATTTGATGGGAGGAGGATTGTGGGGAGTCGGTTTTGTAATCGTCGACATGAGGATTCGCAAACTGCTGAAGCGGTTGATGGCGACTCCAATGCAGCGTTGGCATTTCCTGTTGAGCATCCTGATCGTACGATTGATCTTTTCGATTTGCGAGGTGAGCGTTATCCTTTTGTTCAGCTATGCAGTCTTTGGAGTGACTTGCCGCGGTAGCATTTTGGAATTGATTGTTGTAATGGGGATCGGCGGCGCTACGTTCGGAGGAATTGGACTATTGCTTGCGTCGCGAGTAAAAAGCAATGAAGCGATCGGCGGTTTGATGAATCTAATTATGTTGCCAATGTGGATCGTCGGCGGCGTTTTCTTTAGCAGTGAACGATTTCCAGACCAAATCCAACCGGTTCTAAAGTCCCTACCGTTCGTCGCCATGGTAGACAGTCTTCGCTCGATCATGATGGATGGCGCTTCCATCAGGACTCTTGGCGTACAGCTGTTGGTGATGTGCGTCTGGGGCATCGCGTGCACCGTTATTGCAATGAAAGTCTTCCGGTGGCGTTAGTAATAGATCCGACCGATCAGACTAATCCGTCGGATCAGACTGATTTTTTTCACACCTTCGCGGTTCCTTTGCAATCGGGATAACCCGTGCATCCCCAGAATTGCTGGCCAGCATTCTGTCCCTGCTTGGCAGTGCGGAGCGCCATGGCTTTTCCGCACTGGGGGCAGTTAGGAATCAGATCGGTCGGATTCGTCGGATTTGACTGATCCGTCTGATCTTTCTGCTTCGCTCGTTCGGCGAGCCTTGCGGCCGCGAGTTGTTCGCTGTAACCGCCCTCGGCCACAAACTGTTTTTCCAAGGCGGTGATTTGTTGGTCCAACAAATAGTTGCACTGATGTATTACGCAGATGACGGCATTCGCCCGCACGGCAGCTTCGACGTGGTCGAGCCACTTGGCGTAAAGGGACCAGCGTTGCTGGTCTGAAAGATCCGTCATATCAGACTGATCAGACTGATTCGACCGATCTTCGCGGAATCGCCGCGGAACGCTCCGTACGGCGGATGCCTCCGGCGAATCGGCGGTCCACATCGGTAGTCGCCTGTGCCGCAGGTAGTCTTCGTAGTCCAATAGCAATTCTTCCATACTGGCGCGAGCCACGTTCACCAACCGCAACTCGGTCTGCGAAGAAGTTGCCGAGGCGCGGCTTCCTTCTGCAATGTTTTGGCGACCTGACCGAGCGGCCTGTACCATTTGATCCACCGTGCGGGATCGCGAGTCCAGGCACTTTTCGCAGAACCAGTAGGTTGCGTCGTAGATCAGCGTTGCCGACTGAAACGATGCCAATTTTCGATAGCCGCCGCTCTTGCGAATACTCAAGATGTTCTCCCAAAGTTTGCTTCGGAGAGGTCCATTCCCGGGGATTAATCCTCTCCCAATTTTACTGCCTTTGGAGATGGTCGAGGCAACGTACGATAGAGCAAAATCGAAAATACGCAAACGAATCCTACGGTGTACCAAAGGCAAAAGTCACTTTCGAACATGGCCATCCGGAGCGAAGATCCGCGCTGAAGAAAACGGTAGCTGAAGAACGCCGTGATCGAGACACTAGCAACGAAGAAAGCAAAAGTACTTGTCATTTGAGTTTCCGGACCGTTCATCGCTCTGCTGCACGATAATGTCTTCGCGGACCCCGAAGAGTGAATGCAAAGTTGCGTGCGGGTGTCTTAGCCCCATCGCGACGATGTCGGTCGTGTAGAGATCGCGAGCGATGCCAGATGAGAGGTCAACGTACCACCGAGAGGCACGAAAATACGGTTGGTGAACCTCATGGGTTGTGTGCCGGTCATGTTGACACAACAACCCTCGACCCTCATTTGCTAGACGCGTTCGCATTTCCCGCATCGATGTAAGCGATGAAGTGAACAAGACCAAACCGCTACATACAGCAAACGAGATCCCAAGCAAAAGAGCCCTGGTCGCATGCGTTTGGTTGCGTTTCAGATGGAGGGCAATCCGATTTGGTTTCAACTTGACTAGCGGGTGCTTGGGACGATCGTTCATGCTTCTGGACATTTCTTCTAACCAGGCATTATGTCAATAGTTCCGCGACCTTTCAAAAAGTATTTCTTACTTCAACTGCAACAACTGAATTTGAGGTACGCATGAGTGCACGCACCTCTGTGTTCCTCGTGCCTCTGTGGTGCGCTACTATTCATTACCGATGCCGACTTGCACCGATGGTAAGTGGCATCGCGGCAAAGGGTAATACGGAAAGTGCTGCGATGGCCAACGCTAATGGATAAGCGACAAATTGGTGATTGGCCGGCTGCAACAAGACGGCTGTGAGAATGATTCCAAAACATCATTGAGAGCCACCTTTGGATTGAATTGACGGGAAAGCCTGTCGATAGCAACGATCGGAGGTGCGGCTGAAGAAAACGTTTCAGACATCTTTTGAATCCTTTAATCGGGAATTTTGGATAACGGAGAAGCGTTGTTGCATCAACTTGGTCACTTCATCTAGCGACACGTCCATGTGGCCAGCCTCTGCCAACAACTGGTCGATGCGATCCGTCAGGATCTTCGTTCGTTCACGACGAGCTAAAGGCGATCCCTGGTCGGAGACGTAGGTCCCGGCCGTTCGGCGTTTTTCAACAATGCCGGCGATTTCCAATTCGCGGTAGGCGCGGGCGATGGTGTTTGGGTTGACAACCAATTTCTCCGCCAAGGTCCGAATGGGCGGCAACTCCTCACCCGCCTTGAGCCTGCCTGCAGCCACCAGATACTTGACCTGATTGACGACCTGCAAGTAAATCGGAACCCCATCGCTGGTAGTGACATGAATTTGCATGCAAGTTTTCCTTGTGTTCTTGTATTAATAATATAATACAACAAGCAGCCGAGCCGTCAAGAGGCAATTCAGGTCATGTTTCCGAATTATGGATTGCACTCCAATTGACTGTGAATGGAGCGGTAACTATGTTGCAGGGGCTAGTTCAACTGGCTTACGCGACCGAACCTGAGGCCAACATGATGAAACGTACTGAAGTCGATCCGATGGAAGCACTTCGGCATGATTTTTTAGAAGCTACCTCTTTTTCTCAAAAGCAAGATGCCATCGAGCGACACTGTGAAGTGCTGCCCATCGATTCCGCCTCAGATATCGACGACGGGGACTTGTTGCTTGCAATAAGTGAAGGACAACAGTTTCTGTTGCGAGCGGATACTCCTTCGATTGAGGACGGTGCATTGCGTGCTAGCTCAGCCATGGACGGATTGCGACTGAAGCCTCTGTCGCTCGAAAAAGTAAACCTTTCCATCCATCGCTCGAAGCTTCATCGCCTGGTGCTGATTGGCAATGCCATAGAACCAGCCATCAGTGAATCAGCGGTCAGTGAATCAGCGGTCAGTGAATCAACGGTCAGTGAACCAGCCACTGCCCAACCTGAAATTGTAGGGCGCATCAACGATCCGCCCGAGTACCAGTCCAAGATCAGCGTCCAGCAGCGAGACCAAATCCTGGACTCTGGTGCATTCTCGCAACTCGTTGACGCGGCCCAACGTTCCGGCATCGTGCCTGGAATCGGGATCATCATCCAAGTTCGAGACTGCGAGTTCCGATTGGGAAAGTACCATCAAGCACTGCAATTGATCGAGTCATTGCTTTCTTCTTTCGTAGGGAGTGCGACTCAGCGTACACAACGCTTGAAACGCGAGGAGCAGGACATCGCGAGCGGCAGAGTCAAGATGTCACCAAAGGATCTGCAAGCCAAGCGTGCACGCGACAACAAAGCCACGGAAAGCGTGGAACGGGCAAGAATGAAATTTACGCGTGTACTCGAAGGAATTCGGGGAATCATTCAACTCGAAAACGAAAAAGAACAAAAGTTTTAGGTTGCTGGTAGGATACTGTTCCTTTGGCGACCCACAGCCTCGTGCCTCTCCTTGAAGGGTGACACAGCTTGCTCGAAGTCCATTGTTCTAGTGAGCCGCAAAGCGCTAGCTGCGGGTTTGTTACCGAAAAACACCCGCGGCTAGCGCCTGGCGGCTCACATTAAAGCCTTCACAGCAACTGACAATGACATTATTCAACGTCGCATTACAACTCCCAAATACCGAGATCCCATCGGATGTTCGTGAATTCATTCTTGAAGCGAATGTGCGAGTGACAGAATTCATGAAGGCAAGACCAAAACCGTTGGTCGGTTTCTTTCCCAGTTGTTTCGAGACGGTTTACAGAGCTCTCACGGAGATCGCAAGCGGAAGACTGGCGCCGGGTAATACTTTTTGCGAATGGGGGAGTGGGTTCGGCGTGACCGCCTCGATGGCTGCCATGCTGGGGTTCGATTCCTACGGTATCGAGATCGATCCAGAGCTCTGTGAAGTTTCTCGGGACTTGGCAAAGCAGCACGGACTCTCCGTTCGATTCATGTCCGGCAGCTTTATCCCCGTTGGGTCGGACAAGCTGATCGACCGCGCCTATACCAATCATGACGGCGACATGATGTTGAATCCACATTCCGATGGAACGTATGATGAAATGGGGATGGATGTAAGCGATTTTGACTTGATTTTCGCATATCCCTGGCCCAAGGATGCCAAACTGACCGGATCTCTCTTCAACAAATTCGCGTCGAGCGACGCGCTGCTGTTAACCTACAACGGTTTGGAATCCATGCGACTTCAGCGCAAACGCGCGTAGCATGGTATGCGCAACGGTAGGTCACTCTTGCCGAGAGTGACTTTGCTCCGCCAGTGCTACGAGCTTTCGAATGGAAAGGCCTCATCGATCGGGGCATTGGATAACTGAACTACAAAGGGCACGAGTCGATCGCGAATTGCTGCCATCATTCGAAGACCTTTGTCTGCAGATGCGGCATGGGGATTGCCGCAGCCGGAGTTGGTAGTCAGTAGATGCCATGGACGGGTTATGGATACCCAACCTTTTTCGAGAGCTTCGAATCGCATCGGCCGCGATGCACCCTCGTCGGCATTGAAGTTGCCGTCGCTAGTTTTGCCTACTAGTTCCGGGCGATACGCA
>JANLUJ010000417.1:0-11071 GCA_031363425.1 Pirellula sp. | reverse complement strand
ACCGGTAGTTTGGTATCACGCGCTCTAAGACTCGTCGTTCAACGCGCTCGTGATTGGACAAAGAGCAGGATAAACTGCAGATGCAATACTGAAGCCATTGCTCGAGTGACAAGAGATCGAATGTCGCTAAGTCGGCAAGCTGATTGGGACCGCAATAGTATCGACCTAACTCATTGATATGACGCGAGGCTGCGTCGCGAAGGTGCACTCCCTGGAATACGATTACGATAGCGTCGGGTACTGGGCGATGTGACGTCAGGACATATCGATCGATTGCATAGTACCATTCTGCGAATGCCGTATTGTCGGGATGAATTCGTTCCACGACCACCGGTCCGCCCAGTTGTTTTGTTGCGGCGTTACGCAGAGCTTCGACCTGGATTCCCTCGCGCAAAAGCGAATTCCCGACGAATAGGACCTTACAGGTGTTTTCGTCGCGTTGAGATACCAGTCGAGCAACAGTCTTGTCGAATCCTTGAAGATGCACGATATCAAGAGACAATCTCGATTCCATGCTTCTAATGGCAGATTCGGATGCGAGCAAACTACCAAGCACGAAACCAAGAACTTTTGCCTCGTTAGATAGCCATGCAAATGGAAGAGTTGATTTGGAGGAATTCATGTGACGATGCCGCTTCAAAAAAGCGAGCGATTTTGTTTAAAACTGGAAGTAGATAAACTGACTGGCTGTCGGCGAGGAAAGGAAGAGAATTAGATGCACGGCAATCGCATAGACCACCGCACGTATACTCCAATGCATTTGAAGCAACTTAGGCATTTGCGTCGGCTGACCAGCCCAGTATTCAAATAGGATCAGTGGCACAACGTAAAACGCAAGCATGCCCATCATCGCTTCTGAAAGTGGGGTAACTTTCCAGTGACTTGCCATGACAACAAGCATGGAGCCTACCTGCTGCAGCGATTCGGCGCGGAACAAAAGCCAACCAAAACAGACGAGGTGGAAAAAAACGAGGATTGCTATTCCCTGTCTCCAACTCGATTGGGGCCAATTTTGAGATTGGCTTGGAGCGGGCTTAAGCAATCGAAACATGCACAATAAGACGCCGTGATAGGCTCCCCACGCGACGTACGTCCAATTGGCGCCATGCCAAAGTCCGCCGAGCAGCATAGTTATCATTAGATTGGCATTGGTTCTCATGTTGCCAAGCCGATTGCCGCCTAAAGGAATGTATACATAATCGCGTAGCCATTGAGAGAGGCTGATATGCCAGCGTTGCCAGAACTCACTTGGACTGGTCGAGAAATAGGGAGTTTGAAAATTGTCCATCAACTCGATACCGAACCATTTTGAGACTCCCTGCGCGATCGATGAATAGCCCGAAAAGTCACCATATATTTGAAACGCGAATGCGTAAATTCCGAGCAAAACCTCCAATCCTGAGAGTTCACTTGGTTGTGAACGAAATATTCCATTCGCGATAATAGCCATGGAATCGGCCACAAAAACCTTTTTGAAAAGCCCAAATAGAATGCAATACAGTCCCTCAGCAAATGCGTGAGGACGGTGGCAGCGCGGACTTGAGATCTGCGGAAGCAAACGAGTCGCCCGCTCTATCGGACCAGCAACCAGCTGCGGGAAATAAGCCACGTAGAGTGCGAAGTCAATCCAGTTACGACAGGCTGGCAATCTGCCGCGATAAACGTCGATGGCGTAGCTCATTGTTTGAAAGGTGTAGAATGAAATTCCGACAGGCAAAATAATATTTAGCCTCGGCACCATGACCTCCCAACCGACTCTGGTAAAAAATATTTCCAATTCTTGGGAAAAGAAGTTGAAGTACTTAAAGAATGCGAGCGTTCCCAGGTTGGCGATGATGGAAACGACTAAGTAGTTACGTCTTCGAACCGGGGAAGTTGAGCCAGCAATGGCGATTGCAATCCAGAAGTCCACGAGAGTTGACGCCGCGATCAAGCTCAAAAAACGCCAGTCCCAGCAACCGTAAAAAAGGTAACTTGCGCAAAGCAACATTGCATTCTGCGCTCGATTCCTCAGTAGGCGATAAAGCAGCAGAACGAACGCTAGGAAAATTCCGAATGTGTAGCTGTTGAAGGACAACGTTGGCCTGCAAAAAATTTCTGAGTTCTTGGGCTCTCTTTGTTTTCTAGTGCTTGATCCCTTAGGAATCGGGGTTGGCCTGGGCCGCAAGCGCTAGCTGCGATATGATGAATTGCGACTAAAATCGCGGCTAGCGCCTGCGGCTCAATCCAAAATGGAAGCTGGACAAAGAGAGGGTCGCAAAATTGGACTTCCACGGCAAGACACATTTCGTCAAAGTAGTTGGATGCGTATCTGCCACGTTAGCGTTTCATTGAAGACAGGAGGACTGGAGAGAGTCTTGGCTGGATTGGCGGCGCATACGAATCGAGAAAAGTTCGAATTGGACTTCGTTGCATTGCGTGAGGAAGGCAGGTTCGCTAGTGAGATACGCAACACAGGTGCACGAGTTGAGTTGTTGAGTGCGCCGAACCGTTGGCATATGGTCAATCGACTGAGAAACTTTTTTAGAGACCGCCGGATTGACATCGTGCATACGCACAATACCTACCCCCACCTTTACGGCACTCTGGCTGCTCGACTCGCACGAGTACCAATTGTCGTCAACACGCGACATGGGCAGCGAATCGGACATGGATGGAAATCGAAAATGCTGTTTCGGCTTGCTGGCATATGGGTTGACCGTTTCGTCGCAGTCTCAGACGATGCTGCCGGATTGTGTGTTAAAGAGGATGGGCTACCGGCAAAGAAGGTTTCTCGGATCTGGAATGGAATCGATCCTGCCGATTTCGCATTTCATGGTTCGACCTGTATACCGCTGGCCATATGCGTTGCTCGACTAGCCCCAGAAAAGGATCTCGCCACTTTAATACGCGCGACTTCAATTGCGATTGAATCCGTGCCTGAATTGCGTCTTCGAATCATTGGAGGCGGACCGTTGCGGCCGCAACTGGAAACACTTGCCAACGAGCTACGACTAGAAGGCCGGGTGGATTTTCTGGGCGAATGCGAAAACGTTCCTGAATTGCTGGGCTCGAGCGGATTCTATGTCTCTCCATCGCTTTCTGAAGGAATTTCATTAACTATTTTGGAGGCGATGGCAGTTGGTCTGCCAGTAATCGCGACGAGCGTTGGAGGAAATCCAGAGGTTGTCGTCGAACCTGAAACCGGCATACTCGTCCCGGCGGGATGTCCCGAAAGACTTGCCCTGGCCATGGTACAAATGTGCAACAAAAAAGGGGACTGGATATCCATGGGGAAAGCCGGGCGCCGCCGAGTTGTACAATGTTTTGATGTTCGCATGATGGCAGAAAACTACCAGTCTCTCTACAAAGAATTGCTGGGTAGCCGATCATCATGAATCTTTATGGGCATCTCTATCGCAGTGTATTATTGCCTGCATTCGATGGTCTTCTGAAACGTCGGAATACCATCCGTTATTGGCAGCTAGCAGAGCGCACACAATGGCTGGACCGACAATCGCTGGAACGCCAACAGCTTGTCGACTTAAAAGCCTTGCTCGAATATGCATTCGCGAATTGTGACCATTATCGGGACCGATGGACCAAATTGGGATTGGATCCGAGAGCCGTCCATTCCCTTCAAGATTTTCAAAGTTGGCCATTGTTAACTCGCGAGTCCATTCGACTCAATCGAATGCAAATGCGTTCGAGGGCTGGAATGAAACGCATAACCAAGTCAACGGGCGGATCGACAGGCCAACCTCTAGTCTTTGATATAGATCATGACAGCAACGAGCGTCGCACGGCAATGACGTTTCGCGGTTATGGTTGGGCGCGTAGCGGGCCCGGGACTCGCCGACTGCTGATTTGGGGAGCTGACCTAAAACGACCTAGTTTTTGGAGGTCATTAAAGATTTCGATGCATAACCGCTTTGAACAACAGCGCGTATTGAATTGCTTTGACTTTTCTCACGACAAAATGAAGAAGCAATTCGATGCGATGCAGCACTATCGCCCGGAAACCGTTATCGCGTATACCGGTCCCCTTTACGAATTTGCTCGATTTCTGAACGAGCATTCCTTAAGGCCGCAAGGCATTGGCTCCATCGTCGTTGGGGCCGAAAAGCTGTATGATTTCCAGCGCCAATTGATCGAACAGGTCTTTCAAGCACCGGTCTTTGAAACCTATGGGTCTCGTGAGTTCATGCTGATTGGAGCAGAATGCGAGTTGCATTGTGGCCTGCACTTATCAATGGAAAATCTGCTCGTCGAGATTTTGGATGAAAATGGATTGCCAACCGTTGATGGCGACGAAGGAAACGTAGTGATCACGGATCTGTTCAATCGAGGCATGCCCTTTATTCGATATGTCAACGGCGATCGTGCCATCGCTGGCTTCCACCAATGCAATTGCGGTCGAGGATTGCCAATGCTTCGAAACGTGGTGGGACGCCAACTGGATGTGATTTCGACGCCAGCTGGCAAAACGATTCCGGGCGAATTGTTTCCACACCTTTTCAAGGACTATGCGGCTGTTCGACGATACCAAGTCCAACAGCACCATCCCGATCAGATCGATGTCAAGTTGGTTAGTGATGGTACGTTGACCGTTGAGGATTGCCATGGGATTCGCGACCGTATTGCCATGTGCCTAAATCATCAAGTTCACGTTCGGCTGGATCTGGTTGACGAAATACCACTTACCTTGGCTGGGAAACGACAAGTGGTAGTCAACTACTTGAGCCGCAGTCTCTAGGGAAATTTAGTTCGTCAGAATTGCCTGCGATAGTGTGGAATCCCGCATGCCTTGTGCTGCGGAAGGTTCGGGCTTCCCGGCTCCCATGCCGCACACAAAAAACCGAGGAGAGGAATCGCTTTCGCAACACCTCTCCTCGGCAGCCTCTTCCCCTCCCGACCCCACACACACTACCAAAAAAGCCGAGAGGAGAAATTTCCGATAATTTCGGCTATGTTTTCACCCGATCCATCTTGACTTTTAAGCTCGATGTATCGGGATCTTTTTTCAGTGCAGGTGCTGATGCTTCGTTCGCTTTGTCTTCGTCAGGCACAGCTGCAGAAGCTTTTATGTCCGCAGCCGCAGTCCTTGCCTCAAGCTCGACGGAGCGAACATACTCGAGACCACTGATATACTGGTCGGCCGTCATACTTCCAATGTTTTCACGAAGTAATCCTTGGAGTGCATTGCAGAGTTGCAAGACCTCACGATGAGTTGTGCTCCCGTCGCCGCTATTCGTCGGCCCCCGCGACGAAAAAACTTGGTCTACCTGCTCTTTCACAGGTGCAAATTGTTGTTGGCGTAGAATATGCGGCCATATCAACCTGCGATGCTCTTGGTCGAACTCTTGAGCCGACAATCGTTTGGGCTGGTAATACTCGATGAATTTTTTTCTTGCTTCGCCAACAAATGGTTTCGGCCCATATTTTTGCATGAACTCTTCGCGAATCTCGCGCCGCTCGTAATAAGCTTTTGTAAGGGCTACGCTGTTTTCAATAGCCCGCTTGTATGCTTCTACATAGTTGACCGCAGCGAGACTATCAAGATATACGGTTTGGCCAACAGAACTGATAACGGCTGCTTGCCCTCTAAGGGACCCTTCGACTAACGTGCTCGAATGTCCAGTGTAGGACCAATTGGCAATCGGTTGTGCGATGGCCGGACCTTGAGCGTAGCCTTGCTCCACATTGTTAACGCACCCAGCCATCAACGCTAAAACACTCAAGCGTTTCCATTTTTTTGCGATCTGTATTCTCATTTTATCTGCTCCACCATTGGATTTCATTCTTAAACGAAACTGTAGTGCAAGTTCGATGCCAAGCACCACTTTTTCCTTTCCGTCGATAGGTGTGTATGGCCTGGAAATCGTAAATCGTTGCATTCGCATTGGTATTAGTCACAAAACGACTCGTCAAAGAATTTCAAATGAATTGCTTATGAGCGATGCCCGTCCCTGATAGAATCGGTCTCATAATTGGCCGGATGTCTCATATTGCGAATAGGTTGATGTTGGATTCATTGCAAGTCGACGATTTTTTGACTTTACTACCGGTTGTTCACGGCAGTGCATCGTACGCAGTTGCGGTTCGGCGTTTCCTCCTGGACCACTCTTTTGATTGCATCGCGGTCCCACTGCCCCCTTCGTTTAGATTGGCTGTACTTGCGGGTGTTGAACAACTGCCCACGCCGAGCGCTGTAGTCCAGGTCTCCACTAGGGAGTCGGAAGATGCAAAAGTCGGTTCCGCCTCATACGTTCCGATCGATCCATGCCAAGCGGTGATTGCTGCGATCCGATTTGGCATTTCAGACCGAACGTCACTTCAGTTCATTGATCAGGAAAGCGAGTCCTTCGATCCGGATGCCTCGATCTTCCCGGATGCATTTGCATTGAGAGAAACGACGATTGAACGGTTTTGTGCTGCAGCATTGCCGGTCATTCCCAGTCCACGGAGTGGACAACGCATCTATCGAATCAAGTTCATGGGCCATCGCTTGCTAGAGTTGAGGCAAAAATTCTCCAACATTGTGTGCCTTTGCGACCTACAGGATTGGCCTTGGTTGCGCGAAGCGATTATGGGAGGTTCGCTCGAAAGTCTGGGCAAAAGAATCGACGAGAACTGGAATGAAGAACTCGCACCGGCAAATAACTACGCTGTCGATCCACGAACTCTGCTCTTCTTCATGGGTGAACTCCCATTTATTACGGGTTTGTACGAAAACGCACTCAGTAGTCTAGATGACGATAGTTCGTTGGTGGTCGATGGGATCAAGGAGATGTTGATATCAACACGTCAAAGCTACCTGGCTGACATGGGTAATAGAGCCAGGAAGATACCGCCGCTCCTGTTGTCTCAATGCCTAAAATACATCCGAAACCAAACGCTTATCGAACGACGATTCACACCGAGTTTCTACACTATTGCCCGCTCGGCACAACAAGTGATGGGGGATCAATATACAATCCACCTAATCGAAGCCGCCAAGAACTATCCCTTTGATGAGCCACTGCCATGGCAAATGCTGCGTATGGGTATAGATCAAGCCTATTTGCCCGATTTTGGCGTGGTCTCAATGACAAGCCGGTTGCCTGGGCCGCCGACGACATGGCAATCGCTGGAACTCAATCGACGAGCTCAAAAAATTGACCAGCGACAATGGAAGATGCGATGGAACCCCTATCAGCAATGCTCATGGCCCGACGAAGATACTCGCATTGAGAGTTTTCGCAATCGGGTCATCGAACGCGCGGCAGGGATGATTGGTGCCGATTTGGCTCGCACCGAAAAATTTACAACGAGCATGATGGACGGCATCGATCTGCGCGAAACGCTTCGCCATTGGTACGACGGCTCTTTGTTCGTCAAGGTCCAACCGCCGACCATTGGCCACCTCGACGCGGCCGTCATGCTCTTCGACAACGAACCCGATCCTCGCGAGTACTCGTGGCGAGCAACTTGGTTTGCAGAACACGAGGAGGAGTCGACTCTAGCGTTCTACGCGACCCCGTTCCAAAAAGAAATGCTTGGTCCGGGTGTAGCCGTTTCAACTTATGGCGGGGCTATGTTTCTTTTCCCACCAAGGAAGATTGAAGACATTTGGGGAGACGAACGCCTCGACTTCGCAGATACCATCGAACATCGTTTGGTCGCTGCTGCTTGCCTCCATGCTCAATCGCGGCACATCGCATTATTGAGTTGGTCAGCTCCTGGAATCGCGCTCAAGAAGATCGCAAAGTTGTTTAAAAAGGCTCTTGTACACGTTCCTCTCAGCCATTTTTCCGACTCTGTTGTTCAGCAACTACGAACCTTTCATGTGCTGAACGGCCAGCATGTGCGGAGCTATGCAGCGCACTTTATTCGCAAAGCGTAGTGGATCCGACTGTTCGTGGCCGACGCTGCTAGCGTCGGCTCGGATGCTGGCAGCATCCGCCACGTTGCGTCGGCTCGGATGCTGGCAGCATCCACCACGTTGCTACGGAAACATATTTCTGGCTTTTCGCATCATAGCTAAGCACTCGAGTCGATATGCATCACCACCGGCTGAACTGCTTGCTCGTTCGAGCATCTCAACCCAGCTCGCTTGCGGAGCCATCTCGCTTCGACGTAACAACAATCCGAATTCCGCTACCGATGTCGCCCATTGCATGTCTCGATCAACAAGCGGCCTGTCTCCGCGATCGGAATCCTTCAAGACAAACTCTTGCTTGGTGCTAACACTACCCTCAGGCTCTTTGTACCGAACCTTGAGCGTAAGCACCTCTGACGAATACTCACCTGTGGTTCGGGTCTCGAACTTGGTTTCAGTACCAGGCTTTTGCAAATACTTCGAGGACTCGCTTTCGGATGGTGGATTCACACCAACCCATTTGCCCGCTGGGATCACTTCGTATAGTGCTGTTACACGGTGCCCCGCTCCGATTTCCCCAGCGTCCTTTTGGTCGTTGTCAAAATCTTTGTTAGCCAATCGTCGGTCTTCGTAACCGATTAGTCGATATCCAGCTACCTTGGCAGGATTGAAGTCCACTTGGATCTTGACGTCCTTGGCAACGGTTACCAACGTCCCTCCGAGCTGCTCGACCATCATGCGACGGCCTTCCAGCTCGTTGTCGATCATTCCATAGACACCGTTTCCTTTATTGGAAATCTTTTCCATCATCGTGTCGTTGTAGTTGCCAGCCCCAAAGCCTAAGCAGGTGAGGAAGATATTGCTCTTGGCATTCTCTTGCATCATGGCCACCAAGGCATCGTCGCCAGTCACGCCGACATTGAAATCCCCATCGGTGCATAGAATAACTCGGTTGGCACCACCTGGGATGAAGTGTTGTTTGGCAATGGAATAGGCCAATTGGATGCCTTGTCCGCCGTTGGTGGAGCCACCTGCATTGAGGTGGTCGAGCGACGACAGGATCGCTTGTTTTTCAGCTCCGCAGATACTTGGCAATACACAGCCAGCGGCACCAGCGTAGACCACGATGGCCACGCGATCATTCTCGGTGAGCTGATTCACCAGCATGGCCAGAGACTTTTTCACCAGTGGGAGCTTGTTCGGCTCGTTCATCGAACCGGAGACATCGAGTAAGAAAACGATATTGGCGTTGACCCGCTTTTGCGCGTCGAGTTTTTTGGCTTGTAGTCCAATCCGAACCAATTGATGCTCCGGATTCCAAGGGCACCTGTCGACGTTCATATGGGCCGCGAATGGCCTTTCATCTTGCGGTCCTGCGTAAGCGTATTCGAAGTAATTGATCATTTCCTCGATCCGCACCATGCTTGGACTAGGTAGGCGGTTGCCTTCCATGAGCGTTTGCCGGATCTTGCTATACGAAGCCGTATCGACATCGATAGAAAAAGTCGATAGCGGTGCTTTTTGTGTTTCGACGAAAGGAGTTTCTACGATCTTTTCGAAACGATCGGTACCGAGTTCAACACGTTTCGCTTCGTTGAAAAGATGCGGAGCATTCTGCCGCAGCTCGGCGGGTAAATCGGTGTCGCGCAGTTGTTTGTCATGCGATGCTAGGCTCTCAGCCAAATACGTTCCTTCGCTACGCCTTAGCAGCACATTCGGAGTCGAAAGATTATAAGGCGTTTGCCCCACAACCGCTGGTGCAGGTTGCGCTCCATAACCGCCACCGCCTTCAGCGAAGCCCGTTGCTGACGAACCTCCGGCTGCAGCGTCAGCGTAAGCGTCCACCGGTCGAGACTGCTCTCCCTCCGTAACTAGAAACCTGTGCGATTGCGACTTCAGCAAACTATTAACGTCATCACCCGCTTGAGTACCGGCCTTTTTGCTGGGTGTTGAATAAAAACGCTTGACAGGAGGTTGAGAGCCGCGACTCTCTTCGATGACTACATTACCGCCCATGCCCCCTTTTCCGCCAGCGGACAAACCGCCACCTCCATAACCACCTCCGCCACCTCCGTAACCACCACCATATCCACCATCGCTCATTCCGCCCAAGCCACGGGTGACACCACTGTCGCCACCGGATGACGGCTTACTTTCACCTGCGTAGCCACCACCGTCATAGCCACCCCGAACTCCGCCTCCACTCATGCCCATTCCACTGCCCATTCCACTGCTGCCACCATATCCACCTTGAGAATACTCCCCTGTACTGCCCGCACCGGATCCGCCAGGGTATCCGCCCATTCCACCTGGGTACGAATCATCAGACATACCACCCATCGAAGCCCCCGCGTATCCGAGCGAGATCCCCATTTGTCCGCCAAAGCCGTCCATTCCGCTATCGCTACCCATTGCTCCTTTATCGCCATCGCTGTCACCCGTGGCTACATCACCGTACATATCGCCGAGTTCCGAATTCCCTTTACCTAAGTCGCTATTCTCGATAGGCATATCTTTTATTTTGTGTTGTTTCTTCACAATCGGACCTTCAGCAACATTGACCCCATTGCTTGTTGCTACCGCAAAATTCATTTCATTGCGCATGCCATAAAACCAAGTCGCGGCAAGCGGAATCGCAGCCGCCGTTGCCAATAACGCTGCAAATCGTTTGCGGCGATAGAACGGACGTTCAGCAAGTTTCACCGGCAAATTCGGCGATAAGTTAGGTGCGGCTATTTGTTTCATTTGACCAGTCACGACTGCCGTTTGCTTTTCATTCAGTTTCACATCGGAGGATGTTTTGGCTAAAGCGGACCGAACTGATGTCAACGTCTGCTGAATTTGTTCGAACTCGTTTCGCAATGCCGGGTCTTTCGCGAGTGCATGCTCAACTCTCAACGCGTCGTCGGCATCAAGTTCGCTGAGCGCATATGCAGTAAGTAGCCACGGTTCGATGCTTTGGGATGGTTTGGATGGATTGTATTTCATGATTTTTGCCTATTGAATTTTATGAATGGATGGATATGTCGTCTGGAACTGCGTACGGTCGGCGCCTTCGGCTTGGGTTCAACGAGGATCGCGCCTACGGCTTGGGCGTACACTGGGATTGGAGACGGGTAGCACCTGCCATTGCGTTTCTTAACTTGGTTACTGCTTCGTGCAGCATCACTCCGACGTGCGATACGCTCATGTCGGTGATCTCAGCGATTTGCTTATACGAAAGTCCCTGAC
>JANLUJ010000394.1:0-2301 GCA_031363425.1 Pirellula sp. | reverse complement strand
GTCGCTGGCCATCACCACCATTGCGCCGTTCTTGTGCGCGGCATCCACAAGTGGTTTGAAATTGCAGATGGAACCGTCCGTTGCGGGATACTGAACCAACGCAGCGAAGGCGTTGCTCCAATCGATTACGGATTCGCGTTGGTCGAACAGTTTGACTTCGATGCCTAGTGGTTGAGCCCGGGTCTTTATTAGCTCAATGGTTTGTGGATGACACAGCGACGAAACCAAAAAACGATTGGAATTCGTTTTGCAAGACCGTTGGCAAAGCGTCATGGCTTCGGCTGCTGCTGTTCCCTCGTCAAGCAGCGACGCGCCTGAAATGTCCATGCCCGTCAATTCGCAAACCATCGTCTGAAAATAGAACAGAACTTCTAATCGTCCTTGCGATATTTCTGGCTGGTAAGGGGTATAGGCGGTATACCAAGCTGGATTTTCGAGTACATTGCGCTGGATCACCTTCGGTGTGAACGTTCCATAGTAGCCTTGGCCAATGAAGCTTCGCAGGACTTTGTTCTTGCTCGCAATTTGCTTTAGCTCCGCCAACGCTTCTTCTTCCGAGATGCCTGCCAATAGCTCCATCGGCGAATGGTCTGCAATATTTCCAGGCACCACTGCCTTGGTTAACTCGTCGAGCGAGGCGTAGCCCAATTCAGATAACATGAATTGGATTTCGTTGTCGCGTGGACCAATATGCCTGGCAACAAATGGAGATAGAACGGCGGATGGAGACTTATTCATGTGGAATCCAAGATCTTCGGGAAGCAAACGGGGACGGCAGCTGGGCTTGGGGCGGCCTCGCAGCCACTGTCCCAATACTCAACTTTGTTTGCCCCTCTGTCCTGTTACCTGAGAGATCTCGGCATGAAGCCTTTCCCCTTCGGTGGATTCCATTGCGGCCAATTAAGGCTACTGAATCGCTCTCCAGAGACGATTTTTGTGCTAGCGGTTCATTTTGCCTGAGCGGTTCAGGGCCACTTTGCGCCTTCGGCGTTTCGAGTTGCTGCAATCGATCGGCATTGGAATCGAACGAAAACCGATGTTTATGCCGATCGTGGGTCAATTCGAAATCTCTCCCACCAGATCACCATCGTTCAAGCATTCTATTCTGTTTGTCCACCCTGTTTCAATACGATCTGATCGCGAATCGGCATTCTTCGTTCATTTCTTTATGGCGTTGGATTCGGAAATCCAGTACATGAGTCAAAGTCAGAATAATGTCGAGACTTTTTCAACATATGCAAAATGGCGATACTCAACCGACCCAATCCAAGTCACCTTCGCAGTGTTCGCCGTGGTATCGATCACAATACTGGCCGAAAACCGTGGGCTATTGCCAAATGGCACTCACTTTGCAATTGGCGCAGGCAAAATACTGAGCCGCGGGCGCTAGCCGCGTTACGGTTTCCCAGGCAAACACGGTTGTCGCGGCTAACGCCCGCGGCTCAATTTGAACAAAGTGAGTGCCATTGGGCTATTGCCCTGCGGCTCATCGGCCCGAACGCGCTAGAGTCCGGTTCTGCCCGACTTGCGATCGACTCCGTTCGACGTCGCCTGATAGTCTTTTTGGCAATTTTATTGCCTGTCGGAATGCTTAATGTTAGTTCAAACGCCTTTGCGCAAGAGGGAAACGAAAGCTTACTAAGTCGAGCATTTAAAAATCGCGAAAACTCCAGCGTCAAGGCTGCCGTCGACGAGAGTCTAAAACTGACAACGGGCGAAAGCAACACGACGGAAGATCTTGCCAGCAAGGTTCTTGGCGGCCCAGATGCTTGGCTTAGTCCAAAAGGGCTGTCGAGTTCCTTGCAAATATTGCTCCTCTTGACCGTCCTGAGCCTTGCGCCTGCCATATTGCTGATGACGACCTGCTATGTCCGCGTCATCGTAGTGTTTGGGTTATTGAAGCAAGCGCTGGGGGCACAGCAACTGCCGCCTAGTCAAGTTATTACGTCGATATCACTATTCATTACGATCTTCGTAATGAGCCCTGTTTGGACTGAAGTCTATAACGAAGCGATTGAACCATACACCAAAGAAGGCAGCCAGATGACAGCTGTCCAAGCATGGGAAAAGGGTGTCGAACCGGTTCACTATTTCATGTCGAAACAGATCGATATGGCGGGAAATCACGACGATGTTTTGTTGTTCTACAGCCGTTACGCGCCCGGTAGTCCGGAACCCAAATACTTCAGCGAAGTGCCACTCCAAGTGTTACTGCCTGCGTTCATGCTGAGCGAATTAAAAACAGCATTCCTAATGGGCTTCAAGATCTATCTGCCATTTCTGATTTTAGACATCGTCATC
>JANLUJ010000388.1:0-2059 GCA_031363425.1 Pirellula sp. | reverse complement strand
TTTCTCAATCTATACTTTGGTTTGGTTGGGTCTCGCCCCCCCCACAATCCGGTGGGTTGGGTTCACTAAAATGGCCTTAATCACCCGGCCTCCGGGGCGGGCCCCCCCCCCCCCTCCCGGGTGTGGGCCCCCGGGGCCGCTGATCACGTTGAACTACTAATTAGGACGCCAAACCTTGCGGACGGTGGAGTCAAGCCCCAGCCGTCCTCAAATGCTTCACAGGCGTTGGACTGGGTGGGGATACGCGAATGATTCCAATGGGCAAGCTTATTGGGGCGTTCCTAAAGCATTGATGCGAAGGTGGGAAGATCTCCATGAACGCTAAAGCCAAAGCTTGAGTCTACCGTCGAGATAGTCTGGCAGAGCTTTATTGACCCAGCGGCGTATTTGAGCATCGTTGTAGCGAGTGCTAAAATGACCACAGATGACGACTTCGTTTTTGAAATCATTTCTTCGAGCAACAATGTCATCCAAGTGAGTGTGGCCATGTTTGTGGATTTTTTCTTTGCGATGGTCCGGAGCGACAAAGGTCATTTCGGTGATCAAGATCTTGGCTCGATACATGTCAGGGCAGTCATCAAGTCCCTCGGGTGCCGTGTCGCCTGCATAGGCGATCAGAGGGATCCGAATTTCGTGGGTCACGTCGGTACCTGACAGTTTGATATCACGGATTTGATCGCCTGACAAATGAGCGAATTCTGGACGCAGTTTCTTGCGTCTGTCCCAAACGATAAATCCTAACGACGGGATCGAGTGCCGAGTTGCGCTGGTCGTCACAACCAATTCTCGCGATAGCTCGATCTCTTGGTTCGCCGTCAATGGAATCAAGTCACAAGGGAGTTTGCCACGGTCTAAGCGTGAGACGCATTTGAGAAGAGCATCGACGGTCGAGACTGCAGATTCTGGCAGGTAAATCGTAGGTTTTTCCATTTTCATCATGCGACGACGAGCAACATAAGCCGGGAGAGCTGCGATATGATCGATGTGGGCATGCGAAACCATGAAGCGTGGGATGGCCATGAAGTCCCAAGGTTGAGCACCGAGATCGAACCCAAGTTTTAGTTCCGCAATTCGCCAGTAGGTCTGCACGGCGGCACGGGAATAGCCGTCGATGGTCAATTGATCGTGCTTCATGCAAAGGGTTGGTGCGTTATCAACCGACCCAATGGACTCAGCGAGTTGCGAGTCAATGCGTTGCGATGAGCTAGAAGCTCGTGGCATGGATGCCGGCACGTCTGCGGCTGTTTTATCGGACACTTTTTGCTTTTTCTATTTCGGACGATTGCGGCGTATGGGGCGCATTGACAGGAATCTTGGCGACTCGCCAGTCCAACAATTGTAACTCAACGCGCTTCATCCCGTTGAATTCGTTGATGTTTGGCCGGAAGGCCACGTCTATTTGACCACGATGATTGTTCAAAGGTTCGATCCATTCGGCTTGACCAAACGCAACTCCTCGCATCAGAGCCCCGTATTGAACCAGTTTAGCGCTCATATGTCGGTCGCCGCTTCCCATGGCTTTCGCAGGATCTGCCAACTCGACATTGCTTGCAACTAGGATGGGCCGCGGGTTAGATGCTCCGAAGGGTGCAAGTTTTTCGATGGTCGAGACCGTATTGATGTTCATTTGTTTGAACGTTGCTTCCGCATCGATACTGAGTGATGCGATGGGTTTTTGTCCCTTGAGTTGTGTCGAAACTTCTTCGCAGAAAGCGTGCCGGAAGCCAGCGATGCTTCGTTCTTCGATACGCAAACCCGCAGCGGCTGCGTGTCCACCGCAGGTCAGAAGATGTTCACGGCACTGCTGTAATGTGCCATGTAGGTCGATGATCCCTTGAGAACGTGCTGAGCCAGTGGCCGGCTTTTGCCCTGTAGAGTCCATACCGATAATAACAACGGGTCGATGGAATTTTTCTGACAAGCGACTTGCAACGACGCCGATTACGCCGAGATGCCAACCATGTCCAGCAAGCACGAAGGCGGAGTCGTGTTAGATATATAAAAGCTCCGTGGGCGGTTTAGTGGCGGCCAGGATGATTGTGGGTTGGAGCGCTTCGCG
>JANLUJ010001050.1:0-4506 GCA_031363425.1 Pirellula sp. | reverse complement strand
GAAGGGCAGGCACGACGTGCGCTCCCGGAAGATGCAACGGCAAATTGTATGGCCCTAGAACGACCATCATCCCAAGCGGCTTAAATCGAATGGCAGTATGGGACGCCCCAGTTCCCTCGTTGGTCGTCCATCGACGCTTGCGTATGGCATCGATGGCATTGTCTACTTTGGCAATCGCAGATTGGACCTCGAGTTCGCTTTCCCATAAAGGTTTACCGGATTCGAGAGTGATGGTTCGCGCAATTGCGAGAAGATTTGATTGCAAGAAGTTGGCATACGCTTTGACATGCTCGATCCGTTTTTCGAGCGCTGTTTTGGACCAACTCTCGAAAGCACGATTTCCACGTTGGGCTGCAATGGCAACTTCCCCAGCCGTGGCCCATTCGCCGGCCCAGGTTACGGAATTGTCGACAGGGCTACAACGCTCTCGATGCTTCTCGTTTTCCAGCGAATTTTGCATGGTCGGCCTGTGTTCCTATTTGTTGGGACAGGCTTCCAGCCTGTCTGCTCGAAAGCGACAGGCTAGAAGCCTATCTCACAAGCGAGCTAATTAGTTTTTAGCCAAACGGCCTGTTAGCTCGTAAATCTCTCTAAGCAACTGAACATTTTGTGGGTTATCGCCAATGTCGTTTAGAGACTTACGCACGATTGTTGATCCTCCGTGGTCCACATCGCGTTCATCGCCTAGTCCTGAATTCAGCTGGCTTCGAGCTAAGATGCGTTCTCTCAATTCTGCTGCGTTTTCTAGCCCTTCCATCAGTCCAACGTGAGAGCCCATCGCTTGCCCCTCGTGTCCCATTCCGCCCCCTCCCGCGGTCATAACCATCAGGTTGGCAAACCCGAACCAGCGTTGAATTGGCCCTTGGGCGATGTGAACATTTTGAATGTTTTCAAAGGTAATGGTCGTCTCGTAGATACTCCAAATGCCTCTCCGAATCCGCATGCTGCGATCGGTGAGCACGTACCACGTTGTGTCATATCGCAAGTGGATAGCGATGTAGGCAACGATGTCCGGCGCAATAATAACAAAGAGCCAAAGTGGGGCCGTCAGAACCCCACCTAACGGCCACCAATATGCATAAACTCCCCACAAGACAAAGAGGATAATATCGACTGCGAAAAGTCCGAACCAAAAAAAGAATTTGCGGTAGTTCAAGAAGGCAACTGACGGCCGCATGTATTCGACCTTTTCACCCTCCATGGACGGCAAAGTGGGTGGCCCCTCTGGCAAGCAAAAATACCCCGTGAGGACTCCCCAAACTCCTTGGTAACACCACTTGCATGCCTCATGAACCAACCCTTTTTCTTTCATGATGCGGAACCCGAATTGCGATAGTTTTTTTCGACGAGCTGAGCCAAGTTGTCGCGGATTCCTCGCAATAATTCGGTTGCTTCACCCTCATTTGCATTTAGCTTTGGCGGCAATGATGGATCCTCATCTGCGCTCGCAAGTGGCATTGCAGTAGCATAGCCCTTTGCACCACGCATCCTCTCGTACAACCAATCTCGTACCGAATCTGGATCAGTGATTCCCTCGAGTACGATCTCAGGCATTGCATTTCCTGAGGCAGTCTGGACGCTCACACTTGCGATACCAAGCCATCGCTGGATAAGATTTCGGCTTACGTGAATGTCTTGAATTCTCCTGAAAGCGACCACGACTTCCTTCCGAAAGAAAAGCCCAAGCTGCATGCGCAATCCCGTTTCTTCGAAACGATAACGCAATGTGTTGTATCGAATGACCAATGCAGGGATGGCGATAAAGAGACCAGGTCCCGTTAGCATCCCAGTGAGTAAATAGTAAGTGAGAAGCTTTGGCGAAGGACGCTCCAAAGCAGACGTGTCGAGGACCGGTGGTTTTGTATTCATCCCATCAATATAACGTTTTTGCGCACGCCTGCGACTAGTACATCTTTCGTGCGACTTGCCTGGCCCAATGTTTAACCCGCGCAGCGGCGAGCGGGCTAGGGAACCATGCGTCAACCCAATGTTTAACCCGCGCAGCGGCGAGCGGGCTAAGAAATGTATCCATCAGAAACAAGTAGTACTCGTAGCAACGGATGTCGGGTCGTCCGCGATCGAGGCTTGAGGGCCTCGATCGGTTAAACATGAAAGCGATCAAGGCGTGAGGGCCTACGATCTCGAGCGAAAAGCGTTCCTTATCGCACCTTGCAAGAGAATCGCACTAAGCCGCCATCACCGGGCTTGAGTCCATTCTCTAGCTCCCATCGCAGGACCGATGAACCAACAGAATTAGGTGCGATCGAAAAGTTTGCAGCCACACTTGCCTGCTGACTCTTTTCAACGTATTCCAATCTAGGAGCGAGCGAATCCGTTACGACCAAGCTCTTGAGTGGTTGTTCGCCAACATTGTCAAATCGAATCGTGAACGAAATGACATCGCCGGGGTTGGCCATCTGGTCGGATGCAACCTTGCAAAGGCGAATGCGAGCGCCCTTGTGCTCGTAAATAGTAACGTCAGCCGCCTTTTGAGCTCCCGAAATATCGATCGCCTCCTTGCCATCAATGATCACGTGCAATTCATCCACATTGGTCCATGTTCGGGCGGCCGCTGTCGACTTCGAAAGTTTGGCCAAGTCTGTCTTTCTAAAATCGCCATTGCGGATCAGACTTAGATCTTCATAGGGTTTGAAGGCATCGCTGACTGTAACCATGGGAAGGACGATTTCTGCCGGCATGACTCGACTACGATCGCGGAAAGATTCGACTACTCGAACGTTGTCGCTGTTCGACGACTTAACAGGCTTTGAGACGTTGACCGGAGGAAGTTGATCGCGAAGCGTTCCTGGTCCATCTGGTCGCAGAGTTGCTTGCGCTCGCATGGAGAGATCCCGTTCGCGGGTGGATTGTCGTTTGCGAACACTTGCAAACCTCGGAGCATAAATGGCAACACGGCAACCGCTTTCCACGTTTGTTTTGCCATCGACTGTTTCGTATTGGATTACGGTGTCTTCGGCATCCAATCCAACTTGACTCAGGTCTGCACGCAGCCTTACCTTTGGATCGTGATCGCCCCCGTCAAAAATATATTCCTGCGCATCGGTCGCTCTTGGCACAGCAAACCCTTGTTCCAACATCACGTCACCGCATGCACCAGAACAAGTTGGTGAACCACAACCTTGGCAGCCACTATTGCCGGAAAGACGAGGGAAGACCGGTTTGTAGACCCCTGATCCGCCACAGTTGCATTTGCCATCGGCATGCGAATGAACCGGCCCACGAACATGGCTAGCTGGCGGACTCGCTGTTGGGGGCATTGCCATGGGAGGCGTTGCCATGGCTATTCGCGGAACGTTTTCCGAACCAGTCGATCGACCGATCGGTGCATACCTTGGGGTAGACGCATATTGAGCAGGCACAACTTGCGATGGCGCCGTCGCCACGCTGGTATTGTACACCGCTCTTTGAGTTGGATCAGATGTTGCCGTCGTTCCAAGAAGTGAATTGGAAGAAGCCAACTGCACCGGTTCCTGCGTGCGTTGAGCTTGTTGAGCCAAAGCCATTGGGGGTTCCGATAGGCTTTGCTGTGTTACCGTAATGTCCGATCGAGTTGCTGTTGGTCGTGTGATGCTTTGGGCACCTACCCAAGATAGCTGACGGCCTTGACATCCGGTTGCAACCAAAATCAATCCTGCCAACAGGAGCGATCCGGCCTTGACTCTTTGGTGCAACAATTGGTTTGATGAATGCATATCGAATTGCTTGTATAGTGGATCGTTATCGTCGATCGGAAATGGATCCGGAATTGGCGGTGACGGGCCACTTGCCCTCGTCAATCAATTGTTGTTTGGTCGGAATTACTTTCAGGGTCGTCCATGCGGGACAACCGTACAGAAAAGAATCCCAATCCTGTCCCTCAGTAACATTTGGAACTCGAGAACCAATTCTCAAGATGGCGACAGGACGTCCGAGTTGGTCCGCGACTCGTAGTGCATCTTGATGCGGTTGCAAATCCAGAACGCGTTGTGGTTTTCCGGCGGTATCAACCGGTTCTGCGACTTGATTGTCCTCCAAGTAGATTACGCGCATGACCAACTCACCTCGCGCGGCGTCCGCCAAGTCGTCTTCATCGATCTCTATCGGAATTGGGAATCGATGTTCGCGTTCCGATGGCGGGTGGGTCCGATCGATCACTTCCAAAGTTGGAAACAGTTCCACTTCTGGTTCGTTCGCGATGCCCGTGATGCGCATCCGATAGACTGAACCGATCAAGACGGCGATTCGAGCTTGTTCCGGCAATTCAGTCGCAAATTGGCCCGCGTCGGCCATGTTGACTCTCATCCCCTTTGGCCCGCGAATCTCGATGGCTTGCCATAGCCCCCGCAACTCCGGCTTCCGATTGAGTTGAATCGCCCCGATTTGTCCTGGCGGGAAATCGTCCTTCAACAACGCATGGTTCTTATCCGGTAGCGGCTTGTAAAGGGACTGAGCATGGGCTTGTCCCGAAAAACATATGGCTAATATGCACAAAGCGATTGTGGCGAG
>JANLUJ010000353.1:0-15172 GCA_031363425.1 Pirellula sp. | reverse complement strand
TAAAAGGATAACGAGCCAAATTCAAAACGAGCAAGGTAGGACTGATGGTTCAATGAACCATGCTATGCACCTGTAACGACTGTCCGCAACGCAATTGCACTATTGCCTTCGCCTCGGTGCTTGGCTAGTTGTTCCTTGGGTTCACGCGTTTCTTGGTCTGCCGCGAGGTCTGAGGGTGGATTCTATGCACAACTTCGCCGCCGTTTTTTGCACCCAGGCTGCGTCGCCGTACGGGCAGCTCCGCTGAATACAGTGCTTGATCTGATCGAGTGTCGCAATGGACATTTCCAAGTTCAATTGCTCTCTCCAATCCAACGGTAGTGGTACCGGCGGGCTCGATAACAACGGAACCAATGGTGCACCTTTGTTACTTCGTCTTGCTACGCTCGACCACGGCCAGTCGTTAAGCTCCTCAACAACGCCTGAACGAAGCGGATGGGATTCGACAAATTGAATGACGTCCAGCAATTTTATATCGTCCTGCACTGGAAACGATCGGAAGCGGCGTTCGTAGAGTCCGCCCGTACCAGCCCTGCGGGGTTTTGTATGCCAACGGGCCGAATGAGTTGTCGTCAACCAAGCCATCAACTTCGACAAGTCGCCATCCTTGCGCGGTATCAAAACCAAATGCCAATGCTTGGGAAGCACGCAATAAGCCAACAAGCGAGGCTCGAATCGCTCGACCGCTTGAGCTAGAGCCACATCAAACTCTTGGTAGTCGCCCGTCGAACGAAAAATGGGCTTGGGCTTTAATCCTCGGCCAATGACATGGTATACAAATCCGCCTTGACTATTTCGTGGTGGCCTACCCATTCGCCAATCCTTCTCCGCTTAGTTCCATTGCGGATCGATGGGACTGTCCGAGATCTTTTCATCCACAGACAGAATGTTTTGGCCAATTCTCTTGAGCAAGTTTTCCCACATGTCCGACGCATCGCTCAATACGAGATCGGCATCGACATCCGCGACCAACCAACTGCCGGTTTCTAACTCTTGTTCGAGTTGTCCTGCACTCCAGCCAGCAAACCCATCGAACAGTTTAAGTTTGGCTTGCGGTAATACAAATAACTTTAACAATTTGTCTTGGTCGCTTGTCATGTTTAGGCCAGGGATGCACACTTCGCTCCCCAGTTCTGGCTGATCATGCAATGCGATCAAGGGGCCATCGACCGGCCCGCCACAATAAAGCGGACCATCGTGCACGCACTTAAGATCACAAACCATCGATACCACTTTGTCTAGCCGGAAGTCAGTCGGGCGATTCAATATCAATCCAAACGCATGGTCCTCCGCATGCCGAACCAAATAAATGACGGAGCGAAAAAAATTCGGGTCGTCCATAAAAGGGGACGCAAGCAAGCAGTTTCCTTGAAGTGATTTAGGCATCATTAGGTCTCAGGCCGAACAAAACCAGTACTTTACGAGTCTAACCATTGCGGCGCGATTGGGCTTTCCGTTTGCAATCTTACCATTTGTTGGTAAATTCCGGACCGATCAAGCAATTCAGCGTGCGTGCCACATTGTGCAATTCGACCTTCATCAAGTACGACTATTTGATCCGCGTGGATGATCGTACTCAAGCGGTGGGCGATTACGAATGCAGTTCGCTGCTCCAGCAGCAACGACAAACTGGATTGAATTAGCCGCTCGCTCTCGCTATCCAGATTGCTCGTAGCCTCGTCGAGAATCAAGATTCTTGGGTCTGCGAGCAAAGCGCGAGCGATGGCAAGACGTTGCCGCTGACCACCGCTCAGCTTGAAGCCTCTTTCCCCAATCAAAGTTTCGTAGCCATTTGGCGATTTGGAAATAAACTCATCGGCCGCTGCAGCTTTTGCTGCCTGCGTGACTTGTTCAACTGTGGCTCCACGTCGCCCGTAAGCAATATTTTCTGCAATCGTGCCGTCAAACAAAAAGACATCCTGTTCGACAACTCCAAGAAGTTGCCGGTAACTATGCAATTGAATTTCCCGCAAGTCGATTCCATCAACCAAAATACGGCCTTGTTCGGGATCGAAGAACCGAGCAACCAAATTGCAAAGGGTTGTTTTGCCAGCCCCACTGCGTCCAACGATGGCAATGGTCTGCCCTGCCATAGCATGCAAGTTGATTTCCTTTAGTATCCACTGTTCGTTTTCTGGGTATCGAAAGGACACCGACTCAAAGCGAATCTCCCCCTTGACTTGTTTTCGACTAACTCTTATCGCTCCGGGCTTGTCGGCAAGTTCCTTGGGAGTCGATAGTAAATCCAATATTCGATCTAGTCCCGCTAGGTTGTTTTGAAATTGCACGGCGCTCCCTGCAAGTGTTGCGATCGGTCCAAGCAACATCGTCAAATAGACCAAGAACATCATCAAATCACCAAGCGTCAATTGCGATTGGAGTATCTGCCAGCCACCATAAACCAGCAACGAGGTTGAAGCCAACGGAATGAGCACCTCCCAAACGATCTCGATCAAGCGAGTTCGCCACCAAATCAACAGCTGTTGCCGGACCAAAACGTGATTGCCTTTGACATATCGTTGCGTTTCGTTCCGTTGTCGAGCAAACGTCCTCACTACGCGAATTCCGCCAAAGGTTTCCGTCGTGTTGGAGTCGATCTTCTGACGACGTTGCTTGGCGTCGCGATACAAGGGACGAATGGAATAGATCCAGGTACGATGGCTAAAGTAAACCGCAGGCAACAACAATAGACCGGCCGCCAAAAGTCGCCAATCGACGAGAATCAAAACGATGAGGCTACCGATCAATTGAACGATCGCTTGCCAAGGGTTGTACAGCATACTAAAGATCAATTCTGCGATCCCGCCAGCATCCTCGCGCAGCAAGCTAGTGGCGCCACCTGATTTGAGTTGCTGTATTTTGTGCAATGGCATGTGAAGCATATGTTCGAACACCCGGCTTCGAATGGACATTTGCACTTGGTTGACGGCTTGAGTACAACTCCATCGTCCCAAAAGGTAAATGACGGTTCGAACCAACGTCACGACAGCCACCAATGATGCAATCCACACCAGTAGCCACATCGGCGATGTTTCACCCAACATGCGGTTTAGCCATACGGGCAGAGGTTTCGTGGGAACCGTTAACGCACAATCGATGGCCAACTTCGTTCCAAGAGGTGGAATCAAAGCCAGGATGGTTGCAATGGTGACGGTGCCAAGTCCAAACAAAATCTTGCCTCGAAAGCCTCGCAGCAGTCCCAAGAAGGAAATAAACAGCTTCCAAAAACTCCTGTGAGAACGAGATACCAACGCATCCTTTTCTTTGCCGCTCATCGTTGCGTGAAACGAGTCGATTTCGCCTTTGGATTTTCCCTTTTGCCTCTTGCGAGTCTCCGTCAAGTAATCGCGGTATTCAAATCGGCTGGTAGGCATTGGCACTGTTTCGAAAGGTTAGATAGTGACTGATCACTCAGCCGTCGTTTTGGTTTTTCGGGGATGTCGAATGCGCGTGACGTGAAGAAATAACTATTCTAAACGCAGCACCGAATTGACCGCAGGTACGATAGCACGGGCACTGGTGCGTTCATGAACAGCAGCTGCCCAAACTTCCGCATCTTGCGCGATAGGTGGCCAGGTGTTGTAATGCGTAGGTAGTACCAGTTTCGGTCGAATCATCTCAATAGCTTCAATACTCTCAGCCGGTCCCATCGTATACAAATCTCCTATCGGGACAATCAAACAATCCACTCCATGGCGTGCGATCAATTTCATGTCCGTAAACAAGGCGGTATCGCCGGTGTAGTATAGCTTATAGGGCAACACGTCCTTCATTGCATTTCCCGTCGCATTTCCCGTTGCAGACTGGAATCCAATCAAGAAGCCACCACATGCGCCGCCATAGGACCCGTCGGGCAAACTAGATGAATGGACAGCTGGAGTAAACTGAAGGGTTCCAAACGACAACTTTGCTTTTCCACCAAGGTTCATTCCAATTACACCTTGGATTCCATGCTTCGATTCCAGCCAGGTTGCGATTTCGTAGTTTGAAATGACCAAAGCGTTGGTCCGAAGTGCAATTTCGACTGCATCGGCGATATGGTCGAAGTGCCCATGCGAAATTAGGATGTGAGTGGGAATAAGGCTCGTTGACGCCATTTTGGCGGCGGGGTTGCCGCCAATAAATGGATCCAGCAGAATTTTGTTGTCGCCCGATTCAATCCACCAGGTAGAATGCCCAAGCCAAGTTACTTCGATTGCCATGAGTCGCTTTCCATTTGGATTTGATAAATAAGTATGTATTTGCACTGACAAAACACGCTCTCGTGCACTAATTTAGCATGCCTGAAGTTATGGGCTAGCAGATACGTCACCCCCATTTCCAGATGAAGCCTTTCCTTTGAGAGAGTGCTAATCATCCGCCGAGCCTGTTTAGTAGCATGAAGTGCTACTGATTTCAGAGTTCGCTTAGAGGGGTGCTTTTGTTGGAGTTGCTGCGTCGTGAGACGCTGCCAACCGATCTTTGAGCGGTTGCATATCGGCAAATAAAATGTTTGGCTGAGGACAGCCAAACCTGCGTGAATTTTTTAGTTCTTGTTTGAATTGATTGCATTGCCATGTCTAAGCCAAAGCGGCCCCGTATCGAATCACCGTCTGTACTTACCGGTGAACAGCGCATTAACAAACTCTTAGCCGCCGCGGGATTGGGCTCCCGCCGCCAAGTCGACGAACTCATCACCGATGGCCGCGTAGAAATCGACGGAAAAACCATTACGCAAGTTGGCGTCAAAGTTGACGCGGATACGGCGAAAATCTCCGTCGACGGCGAAGCTCTCAAAAGGCACCGACCGCTCTATTATGCAGTCAACAAACCAGCTGGCGTCCTGTGCACCAATAGCGATCCGGAAGGCAGGCCGCGCGTCATCGATTTGGTGCCCGGACAGAATCGTCTGTTCCCAGTAGGACGATTGGACTCATCAAGCACCGGACTAATCCTTTTGACCAACGACGGAGAGTTAGCACAGCGATTGGCTCATCCTCGCAACAGTGTTCCAAAGAGTTACTACGTCGTCGTAGCAGGTCAGGTCGAGATGGATTCCATGCGTCGATTGCAACGTGGAATCTATTTGGCAGAGGGATTCGCACGGGTGGACGGAGCCAAGATTCGGCGAGTTCGAAAGGGCTGCACTGAAATTGAGATCACGCTAAGCGAAGGCAAAAATCGCGAGATCCGACGTGTTCTCGCGCGCCTTGGTCACAAAGTGATCACCCTGAGAAGACTGGCGATCGGGCCTCTCCGATTGGCCACATTGCCCGAGGGTAGCTACCGCCCACTGTCTCAAGAAGAAGTTGTGCAATTGTACAACGCCGTGGAAGAAATCAAGAAAGAGAAAAAGATCCAGCGCAAGGAAAAAGATCGTCATCGCTCCGCTGAAATGAGTGGGGTCGGCGTGGAAGCCAAAGAAGATAGATTGGAAGCTGTCGCCAAACCCGATGTTGCGACGCTGGCAAAAACAATAAACCAAAAAGTAAAGAAGAAATCAAAACGCGAAGATGGCTTGGACTCTTTGCCACCATTGTCGGAAAACCCATTCAGCGAAGCAGAAGATCAAGAAGCAGATGATTCTGGTTTCAAGGACTCCATTCTCGTCAAGAACTCGGGGCCGTCGCTTGATGGAAACGTACGACGCGGCAAAATTCTAAGTTATAGCGACGAAAAAGATGGCTCGATTGACGATGCCTCGTTGGATGAAGACGATTTCGATACGACGGGCATGGGCTTCGAAAGCTTCGATGATGATGACGACATGGACGATATTGATGACGATATTGATGACGATATTGATGACGTCGACCGAAACGAGATTGAAGTCAGACCAAATCCTAGGAAGAAACCCCAACAAGCTCGAAGTGATCGGGAATCGCATCCTAGTAAGAAGGCCGCTCGTCAAGGCTCTGGAGGAGAGAGCGCGTCCGGCTTCGCTCGTAAGAAAGGAATTGGTCGTCCTACTGGTCCCAACAGTGGACAGCGAGGACGCCCCAGCGGTTCTGCCAGCAGGAAGGGTGGCTCCCTAAGTCGCAAAGGCGGTAAGGCAAGTCGCCTTGGGTCCCCGAAGGGGAGGCCTGGTTCTAGTCGTCCAAGCAAGGGAACAGCGCGCCCTGGAAGCGGCTTCGGCGGAACGAAGGCCGGTGCTCCACGCGAAGGATTTAGCAGCAACACCGCAGCCGCTGGATCATCGAAGAAAAAAGCAGCTGGAGGCAGATCCTTTAGCAACTCCAAGGGGAAAAAGAGTGGCGGAAAAGGTCGCGCGCCAGGAAAAAGGAAATAGCCAGGAGGCTTTCCCACTTTCGCATCAATGATTCAGTTGATTGCTCTCGGGCTAACTCCGCGAGTAGCCAAAAAGCCCGAACGATCCACCGGTCAAGCCGGTGGGATTCAGAAATACCGCAGGCTTGTTCTGCTTCCAAGCTAAACTACGACGAATGACGAGGGTCGAATGGCTTGCCATTAACCCATGCGGACCAACTTCGCAGGTGGTCATACAAACCAAGTCGGATTGGACGACTCTTAATAACATACTTGAAGGCAGCCGGATCTCTCGCTTGAACACTCCGTGCCAACTCATTCTGTGTAATTCGCAACCGCTCCGCCAGCAACGCAGTCCATTCACCTTTCTGCATGGATGTATCCGAGCTGATAGGAGAACCAAATCTCGCAAATATCTGCGGCCGACTCTCATTCCAAAAACCATATTCGAAAGCAAGGGGCAGGAAGGTGACTCCGGAAAACTTCGAGGCAAGATGCGAGAGTCCTGGCATGAGCGGCCTAGAATGATCTCGACAATCGGAAAACTGCCCTTCCGGTGTGATCCAAATCGTAGCCTTCTTGGATTCAAGAATTGCTTTCGTGAGACTCAAAAATGCCGAGGTTCCGTCAAAGCTCTCCAATCGCACGCCATAAAAACCAAGCTTGGACATGATTCGATATTTCTCAAGAGCGTCGGCATCGATTGGGGCATAGAATGTCCGGTCCGAAAAATAGGCTTTCTGAAGCAACATGGCAGCGATGGGGTCCCACCAGCTCGCGTGGTTGGCATATGCGATAATAGGCGATCCAGCAATGATCGGCTGTGCTACCAACAATTCATCTTGAATGCCAAAGGCCATGAATTGCTTGGCAACCATTCGCTTCGTGTACCAACAAAATCCGTCGACCAGCCATTTTTTTGAAACGGGCAAATGGTTTGATTTTCGTTGGCTCATGGCAACTGCTCCGTTGCTGCCGAAAAATAGGCATCAATGAAAGCGCGTGGATCTTCCGATTTGGAATATTCCACCAACGCATAAAGCTTCTTCTGGTCTCGCAGGAGTTTTGCCGCTCTGTTTTGGCTGTTCGCCAGGGTTGAGGGCAATGGCCCGTTTACATCCACATTGGAAAGGTCGTTCTCGTCTCGAATCACTCCAAAGCGTTGAAGCATAGCAAGAACCGTTTCAAGCCTGCGATCGCGTTTTTGCCGATCGCATAGCCGCTCACGAAGCCACTCTATCCCAAACCCGCGAACCGACTCAGCGTCATGCAAGAGTAGGTCGTAAGTGCGTTCATAAAAATCAGCGTCCGGATTGCTCCATCGCATGAATTCGACTTGAGTATTGAGATCTCGCTGATCATACATGAGTACACATTCCGAGGGTAATCCGTCACGTCCCGCTCGTCCTATTTCTTGGTAGTAAGATTCCATCGAACCAGGAATCTCAGCATGCAGCACGTATCGGATATCTTCCTTGTCGATGCCCATGCCAAACGCATTGGTGGCCAAAACAAGTGGACAACGATGCTTCATGAACCCTTCTTGAACTCGTCGTCTATCGTGTCTAGCCAGGTCCCCATGGTAGCAAACATGCTCAATGCCCAAACGGCGCAATCGCTCACTCATCTCCTCAAGTGTGCGAATCAGGGTAAAGTAGACGATTCCACTTGCATTGCTCCATCGCAACACAGCCTCCTCAATAACCTGCACTTTTTCGTCGAATCCCCAAACTTCACGGACTTGCAACGACAAATTGGGGCGTTGGATCCCCTCGTGAAATAGTTGGCATTGCTCCTTCGATTCTCCAAACGAAGCGATCCCGAGCTGCCGCAAAATGTCGAGCTGTACGTCAGGTGTAGCAGTCGCGGTTAAGGCAATGGTTGTCGGGTTACCCAACTCGCTTCGAAACTCAGCTACACGCGTATAGTCGGGACGAAAATCATGTCCCCACTCACTGATACAATGTGCTTCATCAACTGCCAACAACTTGACCTCTCGCTCACGCAGAACTGCTACAAACTCCTCCTTGCGAAAGCGTTCCGGGGTCACATACAGCAAAGAGCAAAGTCCATCGGCTATTTGCTTGTATCGACGGTTTCGCTCGTCCCGGTCGAGCGATGAGTTGACGAAGGTTGCTTCGATCCCTTTTGCTTGCAATGCGTCCACCTGATCCTTCATCAATGCGATGAGTGGCGAAAGCACCAGCGTCAACGGTGGGCGAGTGAGAACCCGCGAGCTAGATATTTTGCTGTTGTACTCTTGAGCATAGACGAGCGCAGGAACCTGAAAACACAATGACTTGCCACCGCCGGTTGGCATGATCACCAAACTGTTGCCGCCAGCTAGGGTACGATCGATGATCTTCTTTTGAGTTAACCGGAAGTTCTCATGGCCGAATCGCCGCTTAAGAATCTCAAGCGGGTTGGTTGCTATACTCGACATGGACAAAGATCAAGCCTCTATCTTAGAACCGAGCAGCACCGCGAATTGAGCGATCCATGCAGGATGGGCTGGCCATGCGGGTGCCGTTACTAAATTGCCATCGGTGTGGGCCGAATCCATTCCAGCCGAAGGTTCGACGTACGTTCCGCCTGTGCTGGAAACTTCGTAGCGCACGGCTGGATAGCAACTGCAATGCTTGCCGGATAGAACACCGGCTGCGGCGAGGATTTGTGGCCCATGGCAAATAGCTGCAATTGGTTTGTTGTTCGACGCAAAATGGCGAACGATGTCGAGCAATCGGTCATTGAGTCGCAGGTACTCGGGGGCTCGACCACCGGGAACAACCAGAGCATCGTATCTCGCGGGATCCACGGTCGCAAAGTCCGCGTTGATTCGAAATCGGTGCCCAAGTTTCTCACTGTATGTCTGGTGTCCCTCAAAATCATGGATAGCGGTCAGAATGGTGTCTCCCGGCTTCTTATCTGGGCAAACCGCATCGCAATAATGCCCGATCATCAAAAGCATCTGGAAAGGGACCATGATTTCGTAGTCTTCAACGAAGTCTCCGACGAGAAACAATATTCGCTTGGCTGCCATGGAATCTTATTTTTGTTAGGGAAATGCATATCTCAGTCGACCGCTTAACCTTTTTAACGAGTTTTGAAATCAAGTACAGCCCGTTTGTGTTTACCCAAGCTTGGGTCCGTTGGCCCGAGTAGGCCGTCTCACTTTCCGATGCATGCAAAAGAACTTGGGTCCGTTCGCCTTGTTTAGCTTGGAAGCAGAACCATCCAGCAGGACAAGCCTGCGGTATTTCTGAATCCCACCTCCTAATTTACCGGTTCTAGCAATTGGAGGAGTTGGCACAGCACTTTGAATGGGAATGTTGGGATGTACCGTTCCGATTCGTGGCGCTCGCCGCGCCGCGTTCACGTTTGCAAACTAGGTTTCAAAGTTGATGTAGCCTGTGGCTGATCCCTATCCATCTCCCGCGGCGGAGTGTTAAACGATACTCGTATCCGAAATCCATGCAAACTCCGATTCGATCCTTTTTCGAAAAACTGAACTGCCCCTTGGACCCCAAAGGCTTTTGCATTTGCGTGGTGCAATTGGTCGTCGTCAGCTTGCTATTTGTTTCGACATTCAATTGGGTCGTCAATCCATACGCTCAATACAGCCCGAACTTACTAAAACCGATCATTCAAGATTCGCGTTGCGAAAAAGTCGATCTTTTCGAGCGTCTTGGGTCCGCCCCACAAGGACTCATTCTAGGGTCTTCGCGCGCTCTCAAGTTCGAGCCTGAGTATCTCAAAGCCAAGACATCGCAATCGTTTTTCAACTTTGCCGTCAACCACGGTCGGCCAGAAGACTTTCTTGCGATCGTTCGCTACTACCGCGATCGCATCGGAAATTTTCCTCAAACGATTCTCATTGGAGTGGACGTCGCTTCGCTGAATGATGTAGTACCCAACGACGCACGACTCTGCGCGGAACCTAGGCTGCTAATATCTGCCCGGGATACGCAGTCCTTTAGCGATGAATTCGATCGTTTCAGCCAGTTGTTCAGCTTTCAACAACTCAAATCCAGCGTCATGTCGATTGGCAACTCTTTACGGCCAATTCATCGCGAAGCCGAGCAAGTTTTTGATTCCGACGGTGTAATTCAGTACACCAAGCGTCAATGGGAAATGGAGTCAGGGACCTATGACTTCGAAGCTGCATTTGGTTTCAATGAACGCGAGTTTTTGGCTATTTTTGGCCCGCTTCGCGAACCCTCAAAAAGGCGACTTGGATACCTGAGGGAAACGGTTCGACTTTGCGCGGAGAACGATTGCCAAGTCCACTTGTTTGCAACCGTTTCGCATCCGCGGTTGCGTGAATCGCTCGCGACCAAGACCAAGTTTCTCCATTTCGAGGAATTGGCGATCAAGGCAATCGAGGATATGGCAACGGAGTTTGGTGCAACGTTTATCGACTTCGGATCGGTCGAATCGTTTTCGGGTGATCCAGATTGTTTTGTGGATGGGATCCATCCACTCGAACCGAATACGCGTCGTATGATCGATCGATTGTGGCCGCGATCAAGTGAGGCGAGTTATGCTATTCAATAGCTATATCTTCATCCTTTTGTTTTTGCCAATCGTTCTAGTCGCTTGGTGGTCTTTGGCTCGATGGCCGCAAATCCGATTGGGATTCTTGGTTGCGAGCAGCTACCTATTCTATGGGTGGTGGCATTGGGAGTTTACGCTGCTTTTGCTCGCTTCAACCTTGATCGACTACTATGTCGGGCTTGGTATACACGCGGCACAAACGAAACGAATCAAAGGCGCGTGGCTTAGCGTTTCGCTCATTAGCAATCTGGGAATGCTCGGCTACTTCAAGTATTGCGGTTTCTTTGCCCAATCGCTGAATAGCTTACTCGAAACGTTTCGGTTCGGAACACCACTGAACGTCCCTGAAATCATTCTGCCGGTAGGGATCAGCTTTTATACTTTTCAAACACTCACCTACTCCATCGATCTATACCGCGGAGATGTGCGTCCGGCCAAAAGCCTAATGCATTTCGCTGCTTACGTTTCAATGTTTCCACAATTGATCGCTGGTCCGATCGTTCGATATAGCGACGTAGAAACGCAAATGCAGGAGCTTGGGACCAGCCCCAATTGGACGGAGATCTCTCGCGGTATCTGGTTTTTCGTCATAGGCATGTGTCAAAAGATACTCATCGCAGATACGGTTGCAAAGTTGGCTGTTCCGTCGCTTGCGGTTCCTGAGCAGCTTCAACTCCTTTCGGGCTGGGCAGCGCTGGTCGCATATTCCGTACAACTGTACTTTGACTTTGCAGGCTACAGCAATATGGCCATCGGGCTTGGTCTGATGATGGGTTTCTCCTTCCCGCAAAACTTTGATTCGCCCTATCAAGCGACGAGTATCCAAAGCTTCTGGCGTCGCTGGCACATGACACTGTCTTCATTCTTGAGAGACTACTTGTATATCCCATTAGGCGGAAATCGAAACGGAAGGCTCTTCTCATACCGAAACCTTCTCGTCGTTATGCTCCTTGGCGGTTTTTGGCACGGAGCTGGCTGGACATTTATTCTCTGGGGACTGTTGCACGGTTGCTTGCTAGTTGGCAATGGAGTGTTTCGAGACTTTTTCAAAATGCGAGTACCAAAAGTGGTAGGCGGGTCTTTGACGTTTTTCTTCGTAATGATGGGTTGGTTGCTTTTTCGATCGACTGACTTGCAGATGGCGCAGCACTGGTACGCAGCGATTTTTGGTCTACATGGTATCGAATCGGATATGGGCCGAGGCTTCCTAACCTCGACAGGTTTTTTGGTCGCAATTGCTTCGCTTGTTTTTTGTTGGATCGCTCCGAACACATGGAATTATAAGCCCAGGCTGTCGCTCAAGACCGCGTTGATTCTTAGCGCTCTGTTGGTTGCATGTATTTTGCGGTTCGATGCCGAAAGCCCATTCCTCTACTTTCAGTTCTAGAGAAAACCATGTTGCGAGTTGAATGCATTCGCGAAGCCGCAAAACTCGAGTCCTTAAACGACGATTTTGATCGATTGTCCAAAGGAGCGACCATGCAGCGACTCAGTTGGCTCATGCCCTGGTGGAATTCCTTTGCGGCGAACTACAAGCTGCACGTCTTAGTGGCCTACCGCGGTGAAAGCGTTTGCGGGATTTTACCGTTGGCAGAATCCACATTGACGGTTACGGGACGCTGCTTAGTGTTCATGGGAAGTGGAAAGGCTTGCTCGGATGACCTTGGAATACTGTCCGAAATGGCCGATGCCGACGAGGTTTCAGAGGCTTTTTCAACTTGGCTGGTACGATCGCCAGACTGTTGCAGATGGGATCACTTGGACCTAGATGGCGTGCGTGAAGACAATACGACGATGTCCAACTTTGGGCGGTCGCTCGAAATCATGTCCGGGTCAAGTATCGAACGCAAGCCCAGTCCAAATTGCTGGGCAACTTCACTTCAGGGTGGTCTAGACAATTATCGCAGTCGATTAACCAAGCGGGCTCGGAAAATTGTCCGCGAGGCAGAAGCCGCAATCGATTCAGGCAAGGGGGATTTTGAAATAGCACCAACGCGCGAACGGGCCATGGAGTTTCTAGGCGAGATCGAAAAGATGCATCAAGCTCGGTGGAAAGAACGCGGCATAGACGGATGTTTTTCAAGAAAAGAATTCGCCAGCTTTTTAAGTGAATCGATCGATCGAATGTGGCAAGATCCATGGACGCCAACGGACAACGTATCGAATGTCGGCGCGAGCAAGCAACGAGTCCTTGTGGGCCTTGTAAGGTACGACGGGACTGTTGCGGCCGGTGCCATTTGCTTTCGAAATCGAGACTCCGTTGCCATGTATTTGGTAGGTATGAATCCGGAGTTCGCGGAAAATCGCCCAGGCTGGATGCTCAATACTTGTTTTCTCAAGCACGCAATTGAACAGGGATGTTCGAGTTTCGATTTCTTGCGAGGCGACGAGGAGTACAAGGAACGATTAGGGGGAGTACCGTCCATCCAGCATCGATGGATAATGCCGTCCAATCGTTTGACGGCTCAGGTTCGCAACCTAGCTTACCGAACAGCCGTCGGTGTTAAAGAGTGGTGGAATACGAAGTCTTTCGTGGATGGTTCTTGCGCCCGGCAAACCAAGGATACAAAACGGGAAGAACCATCGTCGACAACATCGTTGATGTGATAACACCGCCGATTACAACACTGGCCAGGGGGCGCTGAATCTCGGCACCGTCTCCGTGCGAAAAAGCCATTGGAATGAAACCAAAGGCCGCAACAAATGCAGTCATCAATATCGCCCGAAGTCGCGACAAGGCCGTCCCTCGTACCACATCCACCATGCTCGCGCCTTGTAGCCTGCGTTGTTCAGCTGCACTCACCCATACCAAACTGTTTAGTACTGCTACACCAAACAATGCAATAAAACCCACACCCGCTGAAATACTAAACGGCAAACCACGTATCCACAACGCAAACACTCCACCCGAGGCTGCAACCGGAACCGCCGCAAAAACTAAGACCGTCAAAGAAATTGAATTGAAAGTCAAGTACAACAAGATACCAATCATCAGCAATACGATGGGCGTAATAAGCGATAGTTTAAGCGAGGCCTTTTGAAGGCTCTCAAAGTCGCCACCCCACCGAATTTCGTAGCCCTCAGGCAACGGAACGTCGACTGCGACTCGGGTCTGTGCCTCATTCACAAAACTTGATATGTCTCGACCACGAACGTTTGAAGATACAAACGTTCGACGCCGATTCCATTCGTGCTCGATGGCTGGGGGCGTTTCTCGAGGCTCGATCGTGGCAACTTCTTTGAACGGAATCGTTTGACCTTGTCTCGTGGCCAGCGGCATCATGCGAATGCGTTCAATATCTGTGCGATAGGCCTCCGGCAATCGTATAATGATAGGAAATCGAGCGCGACCAATATAAGCAGTCCCGCACTCCAGTTGCCCCAAGGATTCTACCGTTTGCATTATTACCGATGCGTCTACACCGTATCGGGCCAGGGCAGCTCTATCTACTTCGATTCTCAGTGTAGAGAGATTGGCTTGGTAGTCAGCTTTCACATCCGCGTGCCCAGGGACCTTTTGCAATACATCGACAACTTTCTTGGAGAGTCTCGATAGCACTTGCAAATCGTCCCCGTAAATAAGTACAGCCACATCTGCCTTAACACCAGCGACCAACTCGTCCACACGCATTTCAATGGGCTGAGTAAACCCAAAGACGGCGCCAGAAATCGAGCTCTCGAGCTCCTTCGAAAACGCTTCGATAAGCGTTTCACGGGTTACTCCGACGGCCCATTGCTCCTTGGGGTACAACATTACCCAAACGTCGGTTTGATGAACACCCATGATATCGTTTGCGATCTCAGGACGACCGGTCTTGCAAAAAACGGTTCTTACCTCTGGATGTCGCTTGACGATCGCTTCAATTCGCGTCGTCATGTTAACGGAATCCTCCAGAGTCGCGCTTGGCAGCCGAACCGCTTCGATAAGCAAGTCACCTTCTTCGAGTCGCGGCATGAATTCCCCGCCCAGTTGCAATGCTATCGGTATCGCAATCAGCGTCAATCCGATTGCCGCAAAAAGTGTCGTCATAGGTTTTGCCAATACAAATCCGAGTATTGGCCGATACATGGCTAGAGCAATTCGCATCGCAAGACGCTCGCGTTCCGTATGTTGCCCCCGAAAGGGCAAGAATATTGACGCCAGTGCCGGCATTACTGTCATCGATACGATCAACGACCCTAGCAAGCAAAGCAATACGGTTACCGCCATCGGGAAGAATAGTTTGCCAGCGCTACCATCTAACATCAAAATTGGGAGATATACCACTGCGATAATCAATTCGCCAAATAGCGTAGGTTTGCGAACTTCGATGGAAGCGTCTCGAACAATGGACTCGCGTGATTCGGATTCTTTGGCCACTGCAAGACGGTG